>JAEWBT010000043.1 GCA_023391015.1 Bacteroidota bacterium | reverse complement strand
GCGCAGCGCACACCGCTATACCAGCCCGGATGCACAACTTGGTTACGGTATTCCCAACTTTGCGCAGGCCTTGCAGGCACTTGGCGTGCCGGCAACAAAGCCCCCCATTTCCGGAAATCTAGGGGCTTTTTATAACCCCGTCAACAACCATATCTTTCTTTTTGGCGATACAGGTGCAGTTGATCTTTGCCTCTATGACCTCAGTGGCCGCAAGATAAGAGAAGATAAAGTGCGATTTTCCGGAAATAACGTGGTAGAATGGAGTCCCGAAGCCTCACTGTCAGGTGGGATGTACCTGTTATATTATCAAACCAACTCCGGAAAAGGGGCATTGAAGATTGTCGTTCCGTAAGAAATGACAAGCAGCTGCTGCTGCCGAATGGTTCTTTTTAAAGCCAATTCAACGCCCGGTTAAAGACCGAAACGTCGCATCTAAAGCCAGCACCTGCGGTAAAACAGCCGTTTGGCCGTCGTTTACAAGCAAAAAATCGCTGCGCCGGGCTTTCTCTTCCTGCGGCATTTGCCGGTCCATACGGCTGCGAACTGCTGCTTCACCGGCTCCGTCCCGCTGCATGGCTCTTTGCAGGCGAATGGCTTCCGGCGCCACAACGCAAACGGTTTTAGCTACCGAAACATGCGCACCGCTTTCAAACAGAATTGCGGCTTCTTTCAGGAGGTAGGGTGCGCCAGAATGGGCTTGCTGAAACTGCTCCCAGGCACGTCCCGTCGCCGGGTGCACAAGAGCGTTTAAAGCAGCTAGTTTTTCCGGAAAATGAAACACTTTTCCGGAAATGGCTTGCCGGTTCAGCACGCCGTCAGGGTAAGTTTCAGGTCCCAGCAATTCAATGATTTTTTCGCGTAGCCACAGGTCGGTTTCCATGACCGTCCGCGCCGCCGTATCGGCATAAAAAACCGGAATTCCGAGTACCTCGAAAATCCGGCAAACAGTCGTTTTTCCGGAGCCAATGCCGCCGGTAATGCCTACTGTGAGCATTGATGTGAAAACTTTATTTTACAACGGTTGCTTCGGCCACAGGGGTTGTGGTTGCCGCTGCAGTGGTGCCTTTGCGTTTGTTCAGCGCGTTGGTCATCTCCATGCTGATGGCGTTGCGCTCCATGCGCATGGTAGTGTTGCGGGCTACTTCCACGTCCACGGTGCCGTCGTCGTTCATGCGCTGGATGCGCCCGTGAATGCCAGCGGTGGTTACCACCGTTTCACCCACACCCATTGCTTCAGCAAACTTTTTTTGCTCTTTGGCGCGGCGGGCCTGCGGGCGAATCATAAAGAAATACATCACGGCAGCCATGCCCAGCATCATCAGCAGTTGCGGTGTCATGCTAGGGGTAGGGGCCTGAAAAAGAATCGGGTTCATAAAAAAGTGGGGGAGAAAATTTGTTTTTAAAAAGTGCAACGGCCTGCCTTAACCGGCAACATTGCCTTTGATGTGCAGCGCCGGTGTATAAGGTGCGTTGGTACTTACGGTAATGGCTTTATCCTGAACGCCAACCTTGCCTTTGCTGTCAAACTTGACCTTGATGGAAGCGGAAGCGCCGGGTGCAATGGGCTCTTTGGGATAATCAGAAGCTGTGCAGCCGCAGGAAGTTTGCGTGCCGGCCACCAGCAGGGGCGCTTTTCCGGTATTGGTAAAGCTGAATTCATACACCACTTGCTCGCCCTCGCGGATATTTCCGAAATCATGCACGGTGTCGGCAAAACGAATCTGCGGCATCCGGTCCAGAACAACGGTATCGGTTCCGGAAGCGGTGTTGGCGTTCTGCACCATGTCGGTAGAAAGCAGCGCAGTGTCGCCGGAAAGCGCTGCGGCCTTGTCGCCTTCGTTGGCACAAGCAGCAAATAGCAAAAGGGTCGCCAGGCCGGCGCTCCAAAAAATTCCTTTTTTCACGCGGCGAAATTACGCTTTTTTCAGCCGATCCTGCTTGCGGATCAGGTTTTGGGCTGTCAGGTCTCTCAATACATTGTCCAGAACGCCGTTCACGAACTGCCCGCTCTGCGCTGTGCTGAAGGTTTTGGCAATATCAATGTATTCGTTGATGGTCACCTTGGTAGGAATGGTTGGGAAATACAGCAACTCGCAGATGCCCATGCGCAGCAAAATCATGTCAATCTGAGCCACACGTTCCGGGTCCCAGTTGCGCAGGCGCGGTTGGATCAGCTCGTTGAGGTAATCGCCTTTCTCAATACAATACTTCACCAAATCCTTTGCGTATTGGCGTTTTTCCTCGCTCAGCAACTGCGCAAAAGATGTTTTGCCGGGCTTGCGAAAGAAATTTTCCATCAGCATGGCATACACTTCTGCATCATCCTCCCAACCGGAAAACTCACTGGCCAAAACATCCTGACCCCATTCGGTACCGGTGAGGAGCTTTTCCCAAATAGCCAGCATCATGGCTTTTTCAGACTTCGGCGTGCGTTCGCCTTCGGCATTGTAGGCGTGATATTCCGGCAAGGCCTGCAACGCTTTGTAGCTGGTTTTGAGGTAATCTTCGGTTACGTGCTGTTCCAGCGAAGAACTTTTAACGCGCTCTTGGAAGGATGGGTTTTCCAGGATGCTCCACAAAAACGTGTTTCCGGCAATGCGGGTCGGCACATTCAGGTCTTCCTTTGTAGGCAGGTGCTTGCTGCGTCGCCGGCTGGCGTCCACCTCGGCATACTGGGCGGTGCGCGACAGCAGCAACAAGGCACCGGCAAAGTGATCCAACATCTGATCTAACTGCGCGGCCAAAACCTGTTGTCCTTTCTTGAGCAACGCCGCAGTTTCGGTTTCGCCGCTGGCTGCCACAATATAAAGGGTCTGCATCACTTTCACTCGGATATGGCGGCGACTGATCATCTGAACTTAAAAAAGAAAAAGGGTACGTTTAAAGGGCCGCAAAGATAACACCTTTAAGCCGTCGGGAAGGGGCCTTTTCAAAGCTGTATTTTCGCACACCTTATGTCGCAGTCGCCTCAAACCGCTCTGATTATCGGTGCCGGACCGGCCGGACTTACTGCCGCGCTGGAGTTGTTGGAGCGCACTGGTATTGTGCCCTTGATTTTGGAAAAATCACCTTACACTGGTGGCATTTCCAAAACGGTTGTTTATAAAGGAAACCGGATTGACATTGGCGGACATCGCTTTTTCTCTAAAAGCGACCGGGTGATGGATTGGTGGCTGCAAAAAATGCCTTTAGCGCCGGGAACGGAAGGCACTTTTGAAATTTCCTATCAATCCAAAACGCGCACTATAATTCCACAAGAAGAGACAAAATTTCCGGAAAATGGCAATCCGGAAAACGTTTTTTTAGTCCGCAACCGGCTGTCACGGATTTATTTTCTGAAGCGGTTTTTTAATTATCCCATTTCGCTGTCGGCGGATACCGTCCGGAAATTAGGACCGGTAAAAATGGCAAAGATTGGGCTCAGCTATCTGCGGGCGCGGCTTCGCCCCATCCGACCGGAAAAGTCGCTGGAAGATTTTTTTATCAATCGCTTTGGGCGGGAACTGTACCAAACGTTTTTCAAGGATTATACCCAAAAAATCTGGGGTGTTCCGTGCAGCCAAATCTCGGCGGAGTGGGGCGCACAGCGGGTAAAAGGACTGTCGGTTTCTAAAACGATTTTGCACGCTTTCCGGAAAATGTTTTTTCCGGAAAAAAGCCGATCCATTTCTCAAAAAACCACGGAAACCAGTCTGATTGAACGCTTCTTGTATCCCCGCCTGGGGCCCGGTCAGCTCTGGGAGGAAGTGGCCCGGCAGATTGTGGAGAAAGGAGGCCGGATACTACACCATCAGGCGGTTTTAGGGATGGAATGGAAAGAGAGCCGCGTCGTGGCCGTTACCAGTCGGGATGTGCAAACCGGTGTGGTTTCGCGCCACGAAGCCGACTATTTCTTCTCTACCATGCCGGTGCAGGATTTTGTGAAAGGGCTGTGTCCCGCGCCGCCGCAACGGGTGCGTGAAGTGGCCGAGGGCTTGCAATACCGCGATTTTATGATTGTGGGACTGCTGCTGCGGGAATTGAAAGTGAAAGACGAAAAAAAAGCGAACCAGCTCATTGCCGACAACTGGATTTACATTCAGGAGCGGGAAGTGAAAATCGGGCGATTGCAGATTTTTAATAACTGGAGTCCGGCTATGGTCGCCGATCCGGAAAACGTGTGGATTGGACTGGAATATTTTTGTTTTAAAGGAGATGCGCTTTGGGAGAAACCCGATGCCGAAATGATTGATTTTGCGATTGGCGAACTTTCCCAAATCGGTATCATAGACCGCGACGCTGTGCTGGATGCAACCGTTTTACGGGAAGAAAAAACCTATCCGGCTTATTTTGGCAGCTACGCAGATTTTAACCACATCCGGGCCTTTACCGACACGCTGGAAAATCTCTATTTGATTGGCCGCAACGGGATGCACAAATACAACAACTCCGACCACAGCATGCTGACGGCGATGGAAGCAGTGGATAATATTATTTCCGGAAAAAAAGGCAAGGAGAATATCTGGGCGGTGAATACGGAGCAGGAATACCACGAGCGCAAAGATTGATAATGCCAGAAACCAAGTGCCAAAAGTCAAAAGCCAAAAAACAAAGTCCAAAAACCAAAAGTTTGGGAAGTAGAAGAAAGGATTTGTTTGAGGAAATAATGGCTTTGTTTTAGGTCATCAGAATGAGCGCATATTTCCGGAAATCCGGCACTATTCTCCGGAAAATTTTGCCTTAAGTAAGAGAGATGACTGACCTGGCAGGTTCTTTCGCTCTCGCTGCGGACCTGCCAAGTCCCACAGATTTCCGGAAATTATCTCCCTGATTCCTCATCCCTTTTTACCTCAAAAGCGTATTCTCCATGCCTTGCACTTCGGTGTAGATCTGTTGCAGCAATTCGGTCTCGCCGGTGGTGGCGGGGCAGGAAGGAATGTTTTCCGGAATTTCCGGAATGGTTAGCGCCCCACCACGGGCCTGCGTTTGCCGCACTTTCCGAAGCAGGCGCAGCACTTCCTCCACAAGCGGCGCGGCGTTCACCGTGGGTGTGGTGTGCAGCGTTTGAGCCGGCGACTCCCGCTCCAACTGAATTTGATTCAGGTCGCGGGTAATGCGCACGTTATGTGTCAGCAACTGATACGGCTGAACGATTTGTTTTTGCCTGCCGTCCGGCTCTTCCAGATACCGCTGAAGGGATTCAAAAGCCTTGCTGTTGGCCGTTTCGGCAATGCGCTTAAAGCGGGTCCAGGTGTCAGTGGGGAGCGCCCCGATGCCGTAGGTGAAAAGCAGGTATTCGTAATTGCGCCGCAAGGCATCGGCCAGATGCTCGGGTAATTTCTTTTTGTCCCACTCCGGCAAAAGCACAAAAGAAGCCAGAACAGCGATGGCCGCGCCCACCAGCGTGCTGATGGCCCGGATAATGATAATTTCCAGATTTGCCTGCCGCTCTACATCCAACAATAAAACCAACGAAACGGTGATGAAGAACGCCGCAATCGCGTAGTTTTTACGAATGTAGATCACCATCAAGACCGAAGCGGCAAAAAGCAAGGCTTCCTGCACGAAAACGTTGTTGGGCAACAACAGCAGCAGCCCGCCAACGATGCCGCCCGTTACGGTCCCCAACACCCGGTCGCGCGCTTTTTTTAAAGTCGCGCCGATGTAGGGCTGAATTACCAGAATGACAGTAAATGGAATCCAGTAGTTGTGGTGGCCGGGCAGGATTTTGGAAAAACCCAATGCCACTGCTGAGGCAATGGCCATGCGCAGGGCATACCGGAAATGCTCTGTCCGGATGTTGAAAAGCAACTGAATGGACCGCAGCAAGTCGCCGGGATGCAGCACATACACGGTTTTCAGGAGCGAGTAGGAGCGATACACCCGTTTTTCGCCGCCGGCACTTTCCAGCCGTTCGCGGATGCGCTCCATCAGTTTGGCAATGCGGTTGGCCAGGTGTGAGATGCGGGTAAAAGCTTTACGCTCGGCTTCCGGAATGCCTTTCTGATCCGCATACTTTTCCAATACAAAACTTAGTTCGCGGACGCGTGCCAGCCGGTTTTGAAGCAGCAGACTTTCTTCTGGCAGCAAGGAAACCAGATAACTGCTCAGGCGCAGGGCCGCCTGCGTCAGGGTGCGGTAAATGCCATAAGTCGCATTGCGCACTTCCGACGGGACGGCACGCAATTGCAGGGGTTCGGCGGCTTCGGCCATCGCCACTACCTGCACCGCCACCAGCGAGGTAGACTTGCGGATGATAGCAAGATTGGCTTCTGATTTTTCTTCCCTTCCCGACTGATGGGCGAGCGTGCCGTAAAGCGCAATGGAATCGTCCAGCGCCTTTCGGACGGCCATTTCCTGTTTAAAAATCTGCTGCACACTGCTGCGCGGACTTTTGCCGTTCCAGCCTTTTGCAATGGCTTCCAGCAGGCTGCCGACACTGCGCCACACCAACGCGATAGACCGTCGATAGGGCTCGTTTTGCCGGAGCGTGAAAGAAAAAACCAGCGCCAGGAAAAGCGCCCAGACACCGCCGATACCCGTCAGGACCAGCCGCTCCATAAAGACCTCCCGGTCTTCCGGTGGATGGGCGTTGCTTAAAATAAACGTCAGGTAGACGCAAATGGCCAGCCCGGAGGCACGGTCGCCCAGGTTTTTAAACAAGCCGGAAACCAGTCCCACCAGCAGCATGGCCGCAACTGTCAAAACAACCGAAAAGCCGGTAACCGCGCCCAGGGTGGTAGAAAGCAGGGTGATGAGAATGCCGGCAAGGGTGATCTGCACCCGTTGCCTAACGGAGCCTTTCAACTCTACCCAGCAAATGCCTTCGGCAACCAACCCCACCCAAACTGCCTCGGCGGCATGACCGGTGGCAAAGCCAACGATAATCGGAACCACCATGGCCAGGCCCATCCGGACACCCCACGCCACCATCGGCTCCAGGGACTCAGCTTGTTGAAAGCGCTCTATTTTAGAATAAATACGCCGCATAATTTCCGGAAATGAGGGCAAAGGTAGCCGGTAGCAACGGGTTCGGCAGGATGGGCTGCGCTGGAAGAAAGGATGAATTTCCGGAAAAACAGCTGCGGATGGCTCTCTGCTTCTCTTTTCAAAATACGATTTGTTAAACCCCTAACCCCTAAATTGCGTTCCTGCGTTTCCGGAAAAAAGCCCTTTCCCTGGAAAGCGGAACGGCTTTTTTAGGCTGCGCATTTCTTTTCCAGAAACCCTAAACTCTCTTTTCCCAAAATCTCTCTCATGAGCGACATTAAAACGGTTCTGATTACCGGCTCTACCTCCGGAATTGGCCTTTCTATGGCCACCAAATTTGCCAAACAAGGACATAACATCATTTTTAACGGCTTGGAAAAGGATGGTGCACAAACGGCGCAGAGTGCGGCCGATGAGTACGGCATCAAGCACCTCTTCTACGGCATTGATATTACCGACAGCGCCAAGGTGGCCGAGATGATTGCCGGCGCAGAGAAAGCGTTTGGGGCCATTGATATTCTGATCAACAACGCCGGGGTGCAGTTTGTATGTCCGGTAGAAGATTTTCCGGAAGCCAAATGGGATTTGATCCTGAATGTGAACCTCACGGCGGCTTTCCACCTCACCAAAGCGGTTTGGCGCGGCATGAAAGAAAAAGGGTGGGGCCGGATTATCAACATTGCTTCGGCACACGGGCTGGTGGCTTCGGAGTTTAAAAGCGCTTACATCGCTGCCAAGCACGGGCTGGTGGGCTTTACCAAGTGCATTGCGCTGGAAGGTGCGCCCTACGGCATTACGGCCAATGCCATCTGCCCCGGTTACGTGCATACGCCGATTGTGGAAGCGCAAATCGGCGATCAGATGGCGGCCCACCACATGAACCGCGAAGAGGTTATCAAGAAAGTATTGCTCGGCAAACAAGCCATTAAGGAGTTTATTCCAGTGAATGCCATTTCGGAAATGGCCCTTTACATGGCTTCCGACGCGGCAGCGCAAATGACCGGCACGGCCGTACCCATTGACGGGGGCTGGACGGCACAATAGTTGCAAGTTGCGCCGTTTTGCCTGCTGTTTTTCCTCACGAAGTTTTTCTCCCATGAAGTTACCCGCTCCCGCCGAGCACTATATCGTAAGCAATCACATTACCCTGCATTGTTTGGACTATGGCGGCAAAGGCCCGGTCATGATGCTGCTCCACGGCCTCACGGCCAATGCCCGCGCCTTTGAAGGCATTCTGGCTGCCGGCCTGCGCCGCTACGCACGGGTGGTTACCGTGGACCTGCGCGGCCGGGGGCTTTCTTCTATGCCGGCCTTTGGCTATACCATGCAGGACCACGCTGCTGATATTATTGGGTTGCTGAATGCGCTGGGGCTTTCCAGGGTTATTCTGGGCGGCCATTCCTTTGGCGGATTGCTGAGTTGTTATATCGCAGCGCTGTATCCGGAGCGGGTGGAAAAAGTGATTGTCCTGGATGCCGCTGCCCGATTGAATCCCCGGACGGGCGAAATGCTGGGACCGGCTATTGGTCGCCTCGACAAGCGCTTCGACAGCTTTGAAGAATATCTGGATAAAATCAAAAGTGCCCCTTATCTGGACTTTTGGGATGATCAGATGCGCAGCTATTACGAAGCCGATGTAAAAACACTGGAAGATGGTAGTGTGACACCCCGGCCCGTGCTGTCGCATACCTACGAGGCTTCGATGGGGGTGGCCAACGTGGCCTGGAATGCCTTGATGCGCCGTATCAAAGCACCGGTTTTATTGCTTTATGCCTCCTCTGATTACAATCTGGGCGACCGGATTGTGCCGGAATCTTATGCCTTGGAAACCATCGAGATGATTCCAGGTGCGATCGGGGAGCCGGTTTCCGGAAATCACCAAACTATGTTGTATGGAAAAGGGGCGGCAGAAATTGTAGAGGCAGTACGCCGGTTTATCACGCCGGAGGCCTAATCTTTAGAAGAGAATTGTGCAGAACAGAAAAAAAGCCGCTTTTTGGTCTTCCGGTTGTGAGAGTATTATCCTTGTTGCTATGTGCATTTTGCGTTTGCGCCACTGCTACCGCGCAGGATGCGGACACCGTCCGGTCCAGGCGCTATGAATGGCTGCGACGCGCCTACCGCTCCGTTATGGAGAGCGTGCACCGCGACCGGGTAGATAGCAACGAGTTTTGGCGGCGCACCCCTCAGGTAGCAGAAGAAGTTTTTAAGCCTTATGAAGGAAAGATTGTTCGCTACATCACGGTCGTAAAGCTGGACTTCGACCATCAGTTGCTGGATACCGGAACTAAAGTGGGCAGCCGCATCAGCCGGTTGGCAACCGACCTTCATGCCACCACCAAAGACTGGGTGCTCTACAACCATCTTTTTATCAAAAAAGGCCAATCGCTCAACGCCTATCAGGTGGCCGATAACGAACGCTTTTTGCGGACGCTGGCTTTTATCCAGGATGCCCGTATCCTGCCCGCGCCGGTGGGCCCTTCCGGTTTTGAGTCGGATTCCGTTGATCTCGTCGTGGTGAGCAAAGACGTTTTCTCGCTTGGAGCCGACATTCCGTTTGCCGAATTTCAGCGCATCGGCCTGCGGGGCTACGACGCTAATTTTCTGGGGATGGGCCAGCGCCTGCAAGGCACTTTTATTTATGACCTCAACCGCAGGCCCACGACCGGATTCGACCTGTCTTTGTCCCGCAGTTCCATCGGCGGGTCGTTTATCAACGGCGGGGTAGGCTTTACGACCATCAACTCCGGGCGCAGCGACGGCAACGAAGAAGAAAGTGCCGGCTTTTTGCGCCTGGAAAAGCCGCTTATTTCGCCCAGCGACCGCTTTGCGGGGGGGCTGGAACTGAGCATCAACCAAAGCGCCAACGTCTACCGCCATGCCGACAGCCTTTTTTATGATTATCGCTACAACATAGCGGATGTCTGGGGTGGCGTCAACTTTAGTTTTGGCCGCGAGGAATACCGGCGGGACCGCAACCGGCGGCAACGGGTTTTTGTGGCAGCCCGTTACCTGCAAAATCATTTTACCCAACTGCCGACGCAGGTGGGCAACCGGCTGGACCCGATTTACAACGACCGGCAAGCCGTTCTGGCATCAGTTACGCTGTTCCGGCTTAATTATTACCGGACCAATTACTTCTATGGTTTTGGACTCACCGAAGATCTTCCCAAAGGCCACAAGCTTACCGGCACGGTGGGCTGGTATCGCTGGGACCGGCTGGAGCGCCCTTATCTGGGCATCGACTGGTTGCGCTACAGTTCGACGCCTACCGGAAAGTATTTCCAGACTTTTGTGCGCGCTGGTAGTTTTTTAGGGAAAGGCTCGCCCGAAGACGCCGGCTTATTGGTGGGAACCACTGCTTATTCGCGGCTTTACGAGCCGGGGCTGAATAAATTCCGGCAGCGGCTTTCTGCTTCTTTCACCATGCTGTACAACCCATTGGTGAGCACCCCCTTGCGTGTTGACAATGCTTATGGGATTCCCGGTTATGGCACCGATAGCGTGCTGGGTGCTTCACGACTGAGTGTTTGGTCGGAAAGCATCATGTTTATTCACCGGAAATTTTTTGGTTTCAAAGCAGCGCCGTTTGTATTTGGCGGTGCATCGGTGATTGCGCCGGGCCAGGAACTTTGGAAAGATGCGGGATTGTTTACGGGGGTGGGCGCCGGCCTTCGGGTGCGCAACGAAAACCTTATTTTCGGAACGATAGAAGCCCGGTTTACGTGGTTTCCCAAAACGGTTTACGGCATCTCGCCGTTTCACATTGATCTGGCGGCCAATCTGCGCTTCCGGTATCGCGCCACTTACGTGCAGGCACCTCAGATTTTTACCTGGAACGAGGAGATTCTGTAAAGCAATGGCGCAATGTGAAAAGGGCTCAATGGCTCAATGGGAAATTGCTTTTCCCGTTTTTCTAAAAGAAATGATCATTGCCGTCGCGCCCGCACCATTTCTCTTTTGCCGGGGGGACCGGGCAGTTTTTCCACCAAAAAGCCAGCGCTTTGCAGGGCTCTGCGCACAACACCTTTCGAGCAATAGGTGGTGAGCAGGCCGCCGGGCACGAGTGCGGCGTATAATTTCCGGAAAATTGCTTCTGTCCAGGCGCTTGGATGGTCTTCTGGCGCAAAGGCATCAAAGTAAATTAAGTGGATAGCAGACGGGAGAATAATACTTTCTAATTCGCCTTCTATCTTTTGAAGCTGGAAATAAGGAGAAATAGCTACCGGGACATTCCAGCTGGCTTCGTGTAATTTCCGGAAAAGAACGGCTTCTTCCGGTGTTTGCGGGTAGGAAAGCTGATGGTAGATTTCCGGAAAAAGCGGGTGTTTTTCAACAGTGAAATATTCCACCGGCTGGGTTATCCTTTCGCTTTCCAGAGCGGTCAGAAACGCGTTTAAACCAGTTCCGAATCCCATTTCAAAAACCCGGAGCGGGGCTTTTTCTTTCCCAAAAACTTCTAACGCCGGAACAAAACCAGCCTTGATGAATACATGCCGCGATTCCTGCACCGCGCCGTGGGTAGAGTGGTAGGTAATGCCGGCAGGCGTGCGCAGCGTGGGCGATCCGTCGCGGGTAGGGAGAATTTCCACGTTTTATACGGTCTTTAATTAACAGCAAGGATCTTTCTGACAAACATTGGGTCGCGAAGCGACCTGAAAAACGACGCTCCTGGAGCTACAAACGTTAGGTCGCGAAGCGACCGGCCGGATAAGGTAAATGTTTACTGCAAACATAGCGCGGCTAATGCCACCATCCTCAATTGTAGTTGGTCGCTTCGCAGCCCAATCCTGATAGGGAAACCTACGTCTTCTGGACGGTCGCGGCGCGACCTAATGTTTGTAGTATTGGGTTTCCCTTTTTCTAATGGTCGCGGCGCGACCCAATGTTTGTCTTTTGAAACGATGTTAGTCTTCCGTATTATTTTCCGGAAAACTGGCGTCAAAAACCGCTTTCAAAGCTTTGCGAAGCTGGCGATCGTCGAACCGGGAAATCAACTCCTGTAGCAAAGGTTGGTATTTTTCGTCCAACTGATAGTCTTTGCTTTTCCCGCACACCTGCTCAAACACCCGGACCGTAGCGTCTAAAAGCGGAGATACCGAAGGCCGGAAATGATTCAGGTACGGTGCCGTTTCTTCCAGCCGGAAATACAGCAAAGCCAGCACGTCTTCGCGGAAAACCGAGATTTTTTCAAAGTCGCGCACCACGGCGTTGAGCTTGGAAGAACGCGCCCGTCGCCATTTTCCGGTGCTGGTTTTAAAACACCGCTCGATGCTGGTTTTGGCCGCATTGACGATGCCGCTGGTATCGCCTGATAGGTCGGCGAGATAAAACTTCTTGACTTCCGGAAATTTCTCTACAATCCGCTCCAGTTCTTCGCGCAGGGTTTCGGCGTCCATTTCGGCCAGATGTTTGCGAAGAGAAGTGCGCTTTGGAATGGGCATTTCTAAGGGAGAGAAGTGGGTTTTAAAGGGTTAAAGCGCCAGGGTTTCGGCAATTTTAGTGGTTACTTTTTCCAGCGTCGGCAGCATGGCGGCTTCCAGGGTAACGTTCATGGGCACGGCGGGCAGGTCTAAAGCGCCCATCGTTTGCACCGGCGCATCGAGCGACTGGAAACAAGCCTGAGCGATACGGCCCGCGAGCGCTTCGGCAAAAGAATTGCGCAGTTGCTCTTCGGTGAGGACCAGCACCTTGCCGTGGCGGCGCACCGTCTGGAAGACCAATTCTTCATCGCAGGGATAAATAGTTCGCAGGTCCACGACCTCGACGCGGCCCGGAAACTGCGCAGCCGCATTTTTCGCCCAGTGAACGCCCATGCCGTAGGTAATGACGCAGCAGGAATCGCCGTTTTCGACGGCTTCTTCGGACGCATGCAACACCACGCAACCTTTGCCGAAGGGCAATACGTAATCGCGGTCGGGTTCAATGGTCTTAGCGTCTTCGGTGCCGGGCACTTTGCTCCAATACAGGCCTTTATGTTCCAGCATCACCACGGGATTGGGGTCGTAGAAGGCCGCTTTCATCAGGCCTTTGAGGTCGGCGGCGTTGGACGGATAAGCGATTTTAATGCCTTTAATGGTGGCCAGGGTGCTTTCTACCGAACCGCTGTGATACGGACCGCCACCGCCATAAGCGCCAATGGGCACGCGGATCACGGAGCTGACGGAGAACTTTCCACACGAGAGATACGCCGTCTTAGACATCTCGGTGACCAACTGATTGAGGCCCGGGTAGATGTAATCGGCGAACTGTACTTCCACAATCGGCTTCAGACCCACAGCGCTCATGCCGGCGGTAGAACCAATGATGTAGGCTTCCTGAATGGCGGTGTTAAAGACGCGCTCGTCGCCGAATTTGTCGCCCAGCGTGGCGGCTTCGCGGAACACGCCACCGAGGCGCTTGCCCACATCCTGCCCATAGAGCAAGGCTTCGGGGTGATCCTGCATGATTTCTTCCACGGCATGAAGCGCAGCATCCACCATCACTACTTTTTCGCGGCCTTCGGGCGTGCGGGTGCCTTTTTCTTCGGTGATGGGCGTGGGAACGAAAACGTGGTCGGCAACGGTAGCCGGATCCGGGTCGGGAGCAGCTACTGCGGCGTCAAATTCGCGTTGGATGAAAGCGATTTCTTCTTTTTCAATCGCATCTAAAGCATCTTCTTTCACCCCCAGCTCCAGCAGACGCATCCGGAGTCGATGGCCGGGGTCTTTGCTGTTGTGTTCGTCTAAATCATGGCGATACCATTCGCGGCGAACCCCGGAGGTGTGATGGCCGATTAAGGGGACATTGGCCTGCACTACCACTGGCCCGCCGCCTTGCCGCACTTTTTCTACCACTTCCTGCATCGTCTGGAGGGAAGCTTCAAAGTCGGCACCATCTACGCGGACGCGATCCATCCCAACAAAACCAGCGGCATATTCATAGGCATCCATCGTGCGCGCTTCTTCGGCGCTCACGGAGATTCCCCAGCCGTTGTCTTGCACAAGATAGATGATGGGCAGCTTTTTGAGGACAGCAAACTGCCATGCTTCGGCGACTTCGCCTTCGGTTACAGAGCCATCTCCCAAAGAACAAACTACAACCGGCGGAGTGGGATAGTCTTTCAGCCCTTGGTGCTGAATATAAGAAAGGCCTTGGGCAACGCCGGTGGTGGGGATGGCCTGCATACCCGTGGCGGAGCTTTGGTGGATAATCTTGGGCAGATTTTCGCGGCGGCTGTTGGGGTGGTTATAATAAGCGCGGCCACCGGTGAAAGGGTCTTCGCCTTTGGCCAATAGTTGCAGCATCAGTTCGTAGGGGCGCCAGCCCATGCCCAGCATAATGCTTTCGTCGCGGTAATAGGGGCTCACCCAATCGTGAGGCTTGAGGCAAAAAGCAGTCGCAAGCTGAATGGCTTCGTGGCCACGGGAAGTGCTGTGGACATACTTGCAAATCGCGCGGTTGGCTTCATAGGTATCGGCCATGGCGCGGGCGGTCATCATCAGTCGGTAGGCTTTGAGGAGGCCTTCCTTGTCGGTGTGTTTAGAATCCACGAAGACGGAACAGCTTTGGTGATTGGGGCGCAAAGCTAAGCCATAGGTTTTAGGGATTAGGGGTTAGGATTTAGGGGGTTATAGTGTATATAGGTTTATAAGTTGAGAGGGTTGAAGGGAGGCGTTGATGGCGGTGGGGGAAGGGAGCGTAGAGACAAGGCATGCCTTGTCTCTACAGGAAATAAAGATGAATCGTCCTCTCGTTGAGCCGGGCAGAGGCTGCGATATTTTCCCCAAATTTCCGGAAATGGCCCTGCTATTTTCTCAAAACCCGATGCCGATGCCGATGTTTAGGGGGATGTGGGTGATATTGAACCCTGACGCGCCGGGAGTAAGGGTGTTATTGGTGGCAAATCGCATCCAGCTGCGCTGATAGCCAGAGGAAATGGTGAGCGAAAACTGCTTATAGAGCTCAATGCCGAGGCTCACATCAAAACCGGCATTCCAACCCGAAGAATTGCCCACCGGAATCGCGCTTACTCTTTGATTTCTGTCCTGATCCACATTGCTCGACCAGGCATGCCCATAGCCTGCGAAGGGGCTGAGGCGGAGCGAGACTTTTGGCGAGAGCGTGGCCGTGAAATGACCCTGCAACCCGATTTGCAAGAGTGGATTGGCATACTTGGCTGCTACTTCATCGATGGTGCCGTTGACGTATTGCACATAGCCATCTTTCCAAACCTTTAGGTTGTTTAATCCAAGGCGCAATCCAATTCCGAAGAAACGCTTCTGAAAAGGAATGTATTTTAAAAGGATTCCGGTGCCGAGACCGACGTGGCTGGAAGACGCCGAAATGGTTGTGTTGCTGAGCACTATATCGGGCGTGAAGCAGAAGTTGAAACCCGACTCAAAAATGAATTCCTGCCGGGTGGGTTGTTTGATTTTAACGTTGGTGGCGGGCGCTGCGTCTTGTGCATGGATGTGGGATAGCACGCCAGTGAAGCCAAAGGCCAGGAGTAAAAGTTTACGCATAGGGTGTGGGAAAATTAAGATGCAGGCAGATAAATGTCTCAAGAAATTATTGCACTGCTAAACAATTTATTTTACGCTATAATTGGCGAATAAGTTGATGCGAATAGCGGAAGAAAGCGTAGAGACAAGATCCGGTCTAACCTGAAGAGGTTGTTTTAGACAGCGACTTTTGTCATTCCCGAAGGGAATCTTCACGATTTCAGAAGCTGTGAAGACCCTCTTCGAGGGTGACAAAAAGAAGAAAACAGTAGCCTCTCATTTAGGAGACCGCTTCAAGGCATGCCTCTTCGCTACCGGGAACGGGAGAAAATCCTGCTCTCGTTGAGCCGGGTAGATGCCGCACTATTTTCCGGAAAATTTCCGGAAATAGCCTTTCTTTTTTCTTTAGAACCGGATGCCAATACCGAGATGGACCGGGATGTGGGAGATATTGAACCCTTCTACTGCCTTGTTTACGAAATTGTCGCCGTAGAAGCGCATCCAGCTGTGCTGATAGCCAGAGACGATTTGAAGTTGAAGATGATTATCCACCCGAAAGCCCAGACTGACATCGCAACCGGCATTCCAACCCGAAGAATTGCCCACCGTAACGCCGACTACTTTTCCATCAACCATATCTTTTCCGTTGGAAGTGGCAACCCCATAACCGGCATGTGGACTGATGCGCAAAGACAGGCGGGATGCAAAGGGAAGATAGAAATGACCCTGCAAACCAACCTGAAAAAAAGGTCTTGCATAGATGGTTTCGGCATCATTGGGCTGGCCGTTTTTATAGCCCTGATAGCCATCGCCGGAAATGGCCATACTTTGCAACGCAATGCGAACGCCCAGGGTGAGTTTCCGTTCGGGAACGCCGATGTATTTGATGACCAGGCTGCCGCCCCGGCCTGTGTTGTGGGTCGGGGTCGGTACAGTTCCGGAATTTAAGACGTAGGTTGGAGTAAAAAGGATATTAAAACCCGGCTCGATGATAAACTCGGAGCGAATGCGGTTTTTGCGCTCGCGTTGTTCCGGGGATTTATCCTGCGCAAAGAGGAATTGTGTGGCACTGAGCAGGGCAAGGCAGGAAAGAAAAAAGGCGCGTGTAGTGGGAAATACAAACAAAGAGTAATCTTTTAAAGAAAAACAACAAAGGATTTAGCGGCTTTCGCGGATATACAAGACCACGGCCACTACGGAGAAAATAATATTGGGAATCCACACCGCAATAAAGGGATTGAACCCGCCTTTGATGGAAAGGGTGGTGCTAAACTGCAACAGCATCATGTAGATGGCCGAAATGGCAATGCCGAGGCCGAGGTGATAACCGCTGCCGCCCCGGATTTTGCGCGAAGCAAGGCAGGCGCCGATAATGGTGAGTACCAGTCCGGCGAAGGGCTGGGCGCTGCGGCGGTGCAGCTCCACATAATAGGTATTGACCGTTTCGGCACCGCGCACTTCCTGTTTGTGAATGGTTTGGAGGAGTTCGGGGGTGGTGAGGGCAGCCACGGCATCGGAGTTGTAGAGGAGTTCTTCGGGCTTAAAGTCGTAGTGCCGGTACATCGTGTCCACGTGGCGCAGGGTTTCCCGCAGACTGTCGTTGATGCGGATGGTGATGTCGATCAGATTCCAGCCGCCGCGCAGGCTGTCGTAGTGGGCTTGCTCGGCCATGAGCTTTTCTTTCAGCAACGTGCCCTCAAAAGTTTCGGCGGTGAACTTGAAGGCGGTGTTGGTGGGGAAATCGTAGCGCTGCACATACACATAGAGGCTGGGCGAAAGGCGGATGTGGATGTTTTGGCTGGTGCTGGTAACGGCGTTGTGGATGTATTTATCTTCAAAGGCAATACGCTCTTTATTGGCCGCCGGAACAATGATGTGATTGGCCCAAAGGGAAAGCAATCCCAACAAGATGCCCCCGATAAAATAGGGTCGCAAAAAGCGCTGGAACGAAGTGCCGGTGGCCAGCATGGCAATAATCTCCGTTTTGTAGGCCAGCTTGGAGGTAAAGAAGATGGCGGCAATGAGAATGAACAGCGGATACAGCAGGGCCGCGATGTGGGGCGAGAAATTCTTGAAGTAATTCAGGATTTCCGTCAGTGGGGCTTTCTTAGTAGCAAAGTCTTCTACCTTTTGCGAGAGGTCGATGACGTCGGAGATGAGGATGAGGATAAGAATGGCATAGAAAAAAGTGCCCAGGAATTTCTTCAGGATATACACATCCAGCCGCTTCAGGCCGAAGTAGCGATAATGGGGCAGAAGGCGGGAGAGGAACTTCACAATGAATTGCTCAATATCTCAATGGCTCAATAGCTCAATGGAGAACTGTTTTTAGAGCCGTGAATGTCGGGAAGGAACTTTTTCTTTTAAAAAGAAAAAATAGTAAAGATCCTTTGCAGGATGACAAAGTCGCTGTGTGTTTATTTTATTCGCCTTCTTTGTCATTCTTGAAAGAATCTGTTTATTAATTCATTGCAGCAGTAACCCTCAAAGCCGGTTTTTGAGGCGGGGGATCATTTCGCGCTTCCAGGCATCGAAATTTCCGGAAAGGATTTGCTGCCGCGCTTCGCCCACCAGCCAGAGGTAAAAGGAAAGATTGTGGACGGAAGCCAGCGTGAGCGCCAGGTATTCGCCCGCCACAAAAAGATGCCGCAGATAAGCCTTGGTGTGATAGGCGCTGAGGTGGCAGCCGATGGTGTCATCGATCGGGGAAAAATCCTTGGCCCACTTGGCGTTTTTGATATTGATGACGCCGTTGGCGGTAAAGAGCATGCCGTTGCGGCCATTGCGGGTAGGCATCACGCAATCGAACATGTCGATGCCCAAAGAAATGTTTTCAAGAATGTTCCAGGGCGTGCCCACGCCCATAAGGTAGCGCGGTTTGTGGGCAGGGAGATGCTCGCAGCACCAGGCGGCCATCTCGTACATGCTTTCCTCCGGCTCGCCCACGGAAAGGCCGCCGATAGCATTGCCGTCGCAGTCCAGCGAAGCGGCAAACTCGCAGGAGGCTTTCCGGAGGTCTTTGTAAAGACTGCCCTGCACAATGGGAAAAAGAGATTGGCGGTGGCCCCACTTGGGTTCTGTCTCGCCAAGGCGCTTGACGCAGCGGGCAAGCCAGCGATGGGTCAGCTCCATGCTGAATTTGGCATACGGCGCATCGCAGGGGTAGGGCGGACATTCATCAAAGGCCATGATAATATCGGCCCCGATGGTGCGCTGCACGTCCATCACGCTTTCGGGGGTGAAAAGGTGCTTGGAGCCGTCGATATGGGAGCGGAACAGCACGCCTTCTTCAGTAATCTTGCGCTGCTCGGCCAGGGAAAACACCTGATAACCGCCGCTATCGGTGAGGATGGGCTTCTGCCAGCCGTTGAAGTTGTGAAGCCCACCGGCAGCTTCCATCACCTCCATGCCGGGCCGCAGGTACAAGTGGTAAGTATTGCCCAGAATGATCTGAGCTTTGACTTCTTCTTGTAATTGCGGAACGGTAACGGCCTTAACGGAGCCCACCGTGCCCACGGGCATAAAAATAGGCGTCTGGATGGGGCCGCGATCGGTGGTGAGGGTACCGGCGCGGGCGTTGGAATGAGGGTCTTGCGCGTGGAGGGTAAAGGTCATGGGGCAGGGCTGCGAAGGTAGGAAAAGGGGGACAGGCTGCGGGGGCGATAGCGATAGAAAAAACGCTTTTTGCAGTAGATGTTGATGGTATTTAGGCTTAAAAAATAAATTTGTTTTAGGAAAGATGAGACACTTGACAATATGGGATGTGCTGATAGATATTTGTGGAGAAAAATGTAAGTAAGTGTTTTGGATATAGCGAAAGTGATGGTGGAAAGAGGGGCCAGAAGCCGGGATTTTTAAGAACTAATGAAGGTTTTTGAGGGTTGAACGATGGTTTTTGAGGATTGATGATTGGTTTTTAAGGATTGAACGACGGTTTTTGAGGTTTGATGATCGGTTTTTGAGGATTGAATGATGGTTTTTGAAGATTGAATGATGGTTTTTGAGGTTTGATGATTGGTTTTTGAGGATTGAACGACGGTTTTTAAGGATTGAACGACGGTTTTTCGGTTTTGATTGTCGGTTTTTCGGTTTTGAACGAAGGTTTTTTCCAAACTATTTTTTATTGAGCCTCTTAACCAATCTATTTTTCTTATGAACAACCTGATTAAGCGCCACCGCGAACGGCGCAACCGCATGATTCTCTTTTTTAATCAGCCTGACAATAAAGCGCTTATTGATACGCAGGCGGATGTGAAGGCGGATGTAGCCACTTTTACAGCGGACGCGGCCCCCTGGGAAACGCTGGCGGTGGAGATAGAGACGCTGGAGGAGAACGGGAACGCGACGGCGAAGGCGGCGGCGATGAAGATGATGGCAGAATATGTATCGCGCTGGGGGCAGCGGTGCCTGGTGAAGCTGCGGCGGCTGGGGCTGACCAATGAGGCAAAGCTGGCGGATCATCAGCCTTCGGATTTTTATAAGATGCCTAATCTGGAGGCGCTGGATTTGGCACGGGCCATCCGCAAGATGCTGGGCGACCACAAAGCGGAGCTGGCGGTGCAGGGGATTACGGATGAGGTGCTGGAGGAAATGGATAGCCGGATTGCGGCGGCAAGTGATTTGGAAACGGTGCCGGTGGCGGCGCTGAAAAATCTGGAGGCGAAGCGGGCGGCGCTGGCGACGGGGGATGCAGATTTGGAGGCGCAGTTAGAAGACATCGTGAACACGCTGCACGCGGAGTTCCGGTACACGGATGTGGATTTTGACCGCGAGCTGATGACGCATTATGAGCTGGGCGGGAACACGGGCCACCGCTACACGACGCTGGAAGGTACGGCCATGAACGGGCAAACGCCGCTAATAGGCTACACGGTGCGCCGGGCGGATGATCCGCTGAAAAAGGGGCTGGTGGATATGGAGGGCCACTACAGCATTAAGGGGATGCAGGGCGGGGAGGTGGTGTTTGAGCTGGTGGATAAGGCCGGAATGGTGCGGGCGGAGAAGCTATTAAAGCTGAAACGGGGGACGCAGATGGAGAGGGATTGGGTGGTGTGAGGGGGGAGGAGTAGAAATAATCTTGCTGATAGCATAATTCAAAAACGTCAAAATAAGATTCTTATGTTTCTAAAAACAGGTGCTGCGCTCTTATCCTTATTGCCTTTATCCGTTCTGGGACAGTATAAATACTTTTCCGGCTTCCAATCGCCTAATGTTGATGCCTCTGTCTATACAGCAATGCAAAACATCTGGTATGCTAATGAGCGTCCTTCCTATTTGAGTTTTCTGCCGGTAGTTAATAACCAATTATCTCCATCCATTCCGCTTAGGGAAGGCGAAGGAAAACGCAATCTCCATATTTTGGAGGGAAACATATACGCTCGCATTCCAATTGCTATGGGACGTAATCATGCACATAACTTTTGGCAAACAAGCAGATTAACTTTTGATGCGGGTTTTAATATTCGTATGGCGCGCGATTCTTCTTCACCTTTAATTCCTAACAATAATATTTTTGGTTTTACGGTAGATAAGGTCCTTTGGAACTCAGTAACACATCAGGATCCAAAGAAGGACTGGCCTTTTATTGACTGGTTGAATTTTAAAGATCCGCTTAATCCTACTTTGTCTCAACCGCTTCATAATTTGTCTTTGGAATTGGGGGCCCATCATTATTCTAATGGACAGCAACCAGGTTTTTATTTACGAGACACTGTAGGAGGAGTGGCGCGGCAGCGCAATGATTACAGAAAAGGGGACTTTTCTACAAACTATGTGCGAACAGGATTAACCTATTCGTTTTTATCACGTAAGCGCAATCTTTTCTCTGCAAATCTTTCTTATCAGTGGGACGGTACTTTCTTTGGACCACTTAATTATTCAGAAGAGCAGGAACGAACCTATGGGCATCATCGACTGAAGGGTTTTTTGCAATACCGATTGTTGGTGAAAAGAAAAACGAAAAGTGCCAAGATTGCAGATGTTTGTGCAGATGATACTACTCGCCGTTCGTTACAGTATTATAGGGATATTGTTATTCGATGGGAGCCTGAGCTCATATTAGATGATCTCTCACAGACGCGTATTCCTGACGGAAAAGACCACCGCTTTAGCCAGCATTTCTTTTTAGAATATACTCAGCCCAATTGGCGTGCCTTTGGCCTTATTCTGCATGTTTATACAGGACGCGATTATTCAAATATTCGGTACGATATGCCGGTAATTGCTTACATGGTGGGTCTAGCCGTACATTTCAATAAATACTATCCTGCATTAAGCGATGAGCAGCGATTTGCAGATGTTTTACGCATAGATAAGAAACGGAACACTGATGAAAATGAAGAATAAGATATTTGTCTGGCTGATTGAATCTCAATGCTTTTCCCGCGTTTGGCTGCTTCTTCCTCACTACCTTAAATCTTCAAAAAGCCACTAAGGTTGAAACAGATCCTTTGTCTTTAGGAATAATCGTTTCCGGAAAAAGTGAAAATAAACTGCGTTGCTGCTTCGCGGTCCCTTCGGGAATGACACCACGAAGAAGCAGCGCAGCTAAAAAATAGGAAACCCGGCAGCCCTTCCCCATTTTGAACGCCCGAAGGGCTTCCAACGCCGCAGGCGTCCAACAAACCCACAGGCGTTAATTTCGCCGTTCCCTATGGACGTTCAAAGCATCAAAGCCCGCTTCGGCATTATCGGCAACGCGCCGGCTCTCAACCACGCCCTGACTGTGGCCGCGCAGGTGGCCGGCACCGACCTGACCGTGCTCATTACCGGCGAAAGCGGGGTGGGCAAGGAGGCGTTCTCGGCCATTATCCACGCCCTTTCACCCCGGAAGCACAATCCGTTTATCGCGGTGAACTGCGGGGCCATCCCGGAAGGCACCATCGACTCGGAATTGTTTGGCCACGAGAAAGGCGCGTTTACCGGCGCGGTGGATGCCCGCAAAGGGTATTTTGAAACGGTGAACGGCGGGACGATTTTCCTCGACGAAATCGGGGAAATGCCCATTGGCACGCAGGCGCGGCTCTTGCGCGTGCTGGAAACAGGTGAGTTTATCCGCGTGGGGTCGTCGAAAGTGCAGAAGACAAACGTGCGCGTGGTGGCGGCCACCAACCGCGACCTGCTGGACTTTACCCGCACGGGCAAGTTCCGGGAAGATTTGTATTACCGACTCAGCACCGTGCCCATCCGGGTGCCCCCCCTGCGGGACCGGCAGGAAGACATCCTGTTGCTGTTCCGGAAATTTGCCGCTGACTTCTCGGATAAATACCGCACGCCGGGGGTGCAACTCGACCCGACGGCGCAGCAACTGCTGATGCGCTACCCATGGCCGGGCAACATCCGCGAACTGAAAAACATTGCCGAGCAAGTGTCGGTGCTTTCTGCCGACCGCGTGGTGACGGGGATGGAACTGGAAAAGTTTTTGCCTCAAATCAACGCACAATCCGAAGCGCCCCTGGCCTTGCCCACGCTGAGCAGTCGGAGCACCACCCATGCCGGACAGGAGTTTACGGCTACCGAGCGCGATATCCTCTACAAACTGTTTTTTGACCTGAAACGCGACCTGAACGACCTGAAGCAAGCGCTTTTTGGCATGGCAACGGGGCCGGTAGGCGGCGGGATGCCCTTGCCCGAAACGGTTTTAGCCACCTATCCCATGGCGGCAGAGGCGGGGAGTGGCAATGGCTATGGCGCGGCTTCTTTTCCGCCCGCCATCAACCGGCTGGGAAGCGCGGCCCTGACACCGATTGCAGCAGACAGCCCTGAGGCGGCGCAGGAAGTAGAAGAAACCCTCTCTATCAGCAACGCCGAAAAAGAACTGATTACCAAAGCCTTGCGCAAGCATCGCGGGCGGCGGCGGGATGCGGCTTCGGAGCTGGGCATCTCGGAGCGCACCCTGTACCGGAAAATCAAAGAATACGACATCGCCGAATAACCCCCCTTTAGCCGTGCGCTCTATATTTGCGCCCCCGTTTTCCCGTCATGCGCTTTTTCTCCACCGTTTTTCTATTCTTTGCCTTGCTGCTGTGCGGCTGTGGGGTGTATAGCCTGAGCGGAGCCAGTATTTCCGGAAAAACCATCCGGATTCAGGTGTTGGAGAACCGCGCGCGGTATATCTCGCCTACGCTGAACGCCTCGCTGACCGAGAAAATCCGGTCGCGCATTTTGTCGCAAACCGGCCTGGCACCGGTGAACACCGAAACGGCGGACTACAACCTTTCCGGAACCATTACGGCTTTTGAAGTAACGGTAACGGGGGTGGCCAACACGCAGACGCCCACCCAAAACCGCCTGACGATTTCGGTGGCGATGGATTTTAAAAACCGCCTGGATCCCAAGGCTTCTTTTACCCAAACTTTTACCCGTTTTACGGATTTTCCGGCTTCGCAAACCCTGCAATCGGTGGAAGCCAGCCTGATTGATAATATTGGGGCGCAACTGGCCGATGATATTTTCAACAAAGCATTCGTGAACTGGTAACTTCGCCCTGTCTCTCCTATGTCCCACACGTTTACTACCCAGCCCCAGCATATCCAAGGAATGACGCACAACCAGGCGGCAAAGGGCGAATGGTGTCGGGTGGCAGCGCAGTATCCGTATTTCCTGCCCACCAAAGTGGTGTGCGGCTTGCTGGAAGATGAAGCAACGGCTTTGCAGGAATTGCCGTATTTCTATGGCGTGAATCCGGTGATCCTGCATTATCTGTCGGCGAAATTGAAGGAGGCACCTGCCCCGCCGGAGAAAGCGCCTGAGAGTCCGGCCATTGTGGGATGGGAAGCGAAAGGGGCGAAAGAAGCCTTGCCTGCCGAAACCGTAGTGGTAGCAGAGCCCGTTGCGGCAGAAGTGTCCTTGGTTGAAGAAACTATTGAGGTAGCAGAAAGCACTGCGCCCCAAAGTGAAGATGCAGAAGCGTTGGAAATAGACACACCTATCCCTTCCGATGCCGTTGAAGCAGTGGTAGAAAAGGCAGAATTTCCGGAAAATAAGGCTCTGGAAGAGGTACCCGAAACCATTGCCGAAGCCGCCGCCGCTGACGAAAGCCCCAGTCCGGAGCCAACCGAAATGGAAATGGTAGCCGAGGCGGTGGCAGAAGAAGCGGCTCCGGCAGCAGATGACGCCTCAGAAGAAGCCGGAAAACAACCTGAAGGAACGGAAATTTCCGGAAACCGCCCGCCTTCCGAAAACAAGCTGCATATTCCACAGGAAGAGCCTTTGACCGAAGAAACGCCGGAAAAACCTGCCATTCAACCCTTGTACACCAAAGATTATTTTAAGCATCAGGGCGTTTCTTCCAGCGAAGAAGAAAATCCGTTTGAGCTGCGCAAACCTTCGGGCAACGACCTGATGGTGATGCGCTCTTTTGGCGAATGGCTGCGTTTTTTCCACTCCAAAAAGGCCAAGGCCGACGAGGAGCAGGAAGACAAGCGCGCCCTGAAAGCCATGTGGCAAAAAGGCAAGCTGGCCGCCGCATTGGAGGAAGAAGACGAGGAAATTCCGGAAGTGGTGTTTGAGATGGCGGTGAAAAGTATTTCCCACGAAGGCAACCCGGCCACCGAAACGATGGCCAAGATTTACCTGGCGCAGGGCAAGTGGGAAAAAGCCGTTGGCGTTTATGAACAATTACAATTGCGCAACCCGCAAAAAAGTGCTTATTTTGCCGAAAAAATAGCTGCCATCGAGCAACAACACCGTCCATGACCACACTCTTTGCCGTTCTGATTATCATTCTTTGCCTTGTACTGGCGTTTTTCGTACTGGTTCAAAACCCGAAAGGCGGTGGCCTGGTTGGTTCTTTTGGCTCGCTTGGTACGCAGGTAATGGGCGTCAAGCAATCTACCGACGTGATGGAAAAAGGCACGTGGGTATCTATGGGACTGATTGCCGCCATCTGTATTATCTCGGTAGCTACGTATCCAAAAATGCGCCGTGCGGCGGCCCCGGCTGCGCCTGCTCAACAATCGGCTCCTGCGGCTCCGGCCCCCGCAACGCCTGCTGCTCCGGCTCCTGCTACGCCTGCACCTGCCCCGGCCCAGTAAGCCGTTTTCTAAAAAACTTATTCAAACCAAAAAATCCTTTCCAGCCGGAAAGGATTTTTTTATGGGTTTTCTGAAAACGTTGGGTTGCGAAGTGACTTGACTTTAAGAGGATAATTATTCTTTTACAAACTTGTAGACGGCGCTGCCGGCGCTACCAGCGGATAAGAAATACATACTAGGCGTCAGGTCGGCTACCTGCAGCTGCGTTTGTCCCGCGCCCACTTTTCTTACAACCTGACCGAATGCATTGAGAACCTGAAACCCGGAACTTGCCTGCCCTTGGCCGTATTGGATATTCAGGGTGTTTTTTACAGGATTGGGGTAGAGCAGCAGCGGTTCGGATTCCGGCTGATGGACCCTGCTGGGGCTGCTGAAAACAACTTTGATTTCCTTATAGTACAGCTCGGTGAGGGCTTCAAAACCGGAATCGGTGCCGATGCACACCCATACTGCGCCGGTTGCGTCTGTGGTGATGGTGAAGGGGTGGGTAGCGTTGCTGCGGTGAATCAGGGTGAAAACCGTTGTGGTATCCGTAACGCCTACATGACCGATCGTATCCATGTCGGTGCCGGGTTGTGCCTGGTTGGCTTTGTCGATATTCATCCGGTAGTCGCCCTTAAGGGTAGGTATCTTTAAAGGCTCTGTAAGCGTAACGCCTGCTTTGAGCGTAACCCCTTCGCCCGGTGCGCCACCCACGCCAAAGGCTCGTGTAGGGGCTTTAGACGCAAAATCAACCGCGATTGTTACCTGATAAGTTGTATTCGGCTGCAGTCCGGAAAACCTTTTCTTCAAAAACATAAACAGGTCGTCGCTGTGGTTGCTGCCTTTGATCTTCAGGCCGTATTGGCTGCCTGGCAAGGGCGCAGGAAGCGGTGCACGGGTAAATTCCAGTTGATAGAAAACAGAATCTCCCAACGGATAATCCGCAAAATCGCCGCTCCAGCCGTTGTAGCCGGCTGAAAAGTCGTCTTGAAAGGATTGGGCGCATAGTTGAGAAGTTCCAATCGCAAGGCAGCAAAATGCGGTGAGAAGCGTGGGTCGAATGGGTTTCATAAAAGAGACGTTTACGATAATGGAGACGGACTTTCTGGTATAAAGCGTTGGGGTTGCAGGAATGTAGAAGAAAAAGTTTAGGAGACTATTCGCCCGGAAAATAAAAAAGCCCTGCAATCATCTTGCAGGGCTTTTTTATTTTCCGGAAAAGGGTCCGGAATTTCCGGAAATATCTTATCCCAGATACACCTTCAACGCGTCGCTGTAGCGCGGCTTTTGCAGGCGCTTGATGGCGCGCTCCTTGATCTGACGGATGCGCTCTTTGGTAAGATCGTATTTCTCGCCGATTTCTTCAATGCTCGGACCTTCATCACCTTCCAGCCCAAAGTAGGCGGAAACGATTTCGGCTTCGCGACCGGAAAGGCCTTTCAGAATGCGCTTGATTTCATTGCGCAGCGAATCCTTCATCACGTCTTCGTCGGTGTCGTTGGCACCTTCCAAAAGATCGCCCATGGCCACGTCTTCGGCTTCGTGTACCGGCGCGTCCAGCGAAGTGTGGCGGGTGTTGGAAGTAAAGATGTTGGTGATTTCGGTTTCGCTCATCTCCAAGATGCCGGCCAGCTCTTCGGTAGAAGGCTCGCGCTCGTGTTCCTGTTCAAAAGCGATGTAGGCCTTGTTAGCCTTGTTGTACGTTCCGATTTTGTTTTGCGGCAGGCGCACAAGACGGCCTTGCTCGGCCAAAGCCTGGAGGATCGACTGGCGAATCCACCACACGGCGTAAGAAATGAATTTAAAACCCTTCGTTTCGTCAAAGCGCTGGGCGGCTTTGATGAGGCCGAGGTTTCCTTCGTTAATCAAATCAGACAGGGAAAGGCCCTGGTGTTGGTACTGCTTGGCTACCGAAACCACAAAGCGCAGGTTGGCCTGCACCAATTTGTCCAAAGCACGGCGGGCGTCGATGGCAG
>JAEWBT010000036.1 GCA_023391015.1 Bacteroidota bacterium | reverse complement strand
CCCCCCCCGCTTTTCTGACGGATATTTTCCGGAAATAAGGAATCCTTATTTTACCGAAGCAACAAGGGCTTTAAAGCTTTGGGGCTCGTTCATGGCCAAGTCGGCCAGCACTTTGCGGTTCAGGGTGATGCCGCCTTTGTTGAGCTTGTTCATGAACACCGAGTAGCTCATGCCTTCTTCGCGAACGGCCGCGTTGATACGGGCAATCCACAGGCTGCGGTACTCGCGCTTTTTCAGTTTGCGGCCAACGTATTTGTACTGAAGACCTTTTTCGAGAACGTTTTTCGCAACGGTATAAACGTTCTTGCGCTTGCCATAAAAGCCTTTGGCCTGGGCAAGGATTTTTTTGCGCCGTGCGCGGGAGGCAACGGCGTTTACGGAACGGGGCATTTCTTAGATGGTTTTAGAAATAGAAAAAATACGCAGTGGGCAGCCCTTAACGAAGGCCCAGCATGCGTTTAACCAGAGGTTCGTTGGAAGGATGCACATAAGCAGCCTGGCGCAGGTGACGCTTACGCTTGGTCGCTTTTTTGGTGTTCAGGTGTTTTTTACCTGCGCTCCAACGCTTGATCTTACCGGTGGCGGTTAATTTAAAAGTCTTTTTTGCGCGGCTCTGGGGCTTCACCTTAGGCATGATGCTCTCTCTTTAAAAATTTTAGGTCGGCAAAAGTAGGCACTATTCTTTACAGTAAGAAATTTTATCCACACGCAGCGGGTAGCGTTCCCACCAGATCCTCTGGAAAGGTCTGTTTGGAAAAACCGCCTTCTTTGCACTTATTTTTGCCTTATGCCTATTTTCCGTTTCCGGGTGTACTGGGAAGATGACGACCAGATTTACCGCGACCTTGAAATCCAATCTGCCCAAACCTTTGCCGACCTCCACGAAGCCATCGTGAAGGCTTTTGAGTTTGACGGAAAACATCCGGCTTCTTTTTTTGAAAGCAACGACAAGTGGAGCCGGGCCGGCCGCGAATTTTCCAGCGAGGTGCTCGTCAATAAAAAAGATGCACCGGCTCTTTCCATGGTCAAAACACCGGTGGGCGCGCTCATCAGTATTCCCGATCAGAAGTTTTTATACGAGTACCGCTCGGCCAAACGCACCTGGAATTTTTGGGTCGAACTGATTGGCATTGAGAAAGAAGAAAACCCGAAAAAAACGTATCCGGTGCTGGTCCACAAAGAAGGCGTGGCACCCGCTCAGTATGGTATTAAAGGCCTCGCGCCCGACCGCATGGCCGAAACCGAACTGATCAACGACCTGGGCGCAGAAGAAATCGCCGAAGGTTATGGCAATCTCGATTCGGAAGGCAGTGAGGAAAGCAATGGGGCAGAAGAAAGCTACGGGGGTGAAGAAAGCGACTATTAGAGGCTCCGTGTTAAAGGCCAGACTCCAAAAACCAAAGTCCAGAATCCAAGATCCAGAAACCAAAATTCAGAATCCAGAAATCATGAAACATGAAACATGACACATAAAACATGTTTGGTGATTGCTGGGCCGACGGCGGTAGGAAAAACAGCGCTGGCTATTGCGGTTGCCCAGGCGCTCGGGACAGAGATCCTTTCTGCCGACTCGCGGCAGTGTTATCAGGGGATGGCGATTGGAACGGCGCAGCCTACGCCGGAAGAACGGGCATTCGTGCCGCATCATTTTGTGGATTGCTTTTCCGTAACAGAAGGTTTGAACGCCGGTTTCTACGAAGGGTATGGCTTGCGGATTTTAGACGAGATTTTCCGGAAAAAAGATGTGGCGGTGGTATGCGGCGGCACCGGACTTTACATCAAAGCCCTGCTGGAAGGGCTGGATGAAATGCCCCCGGTCATTCCGGAAATCGCCGGTGCGGTGGAAGCGGGTTATAAAGAAAACGGACCTGATTGGCTGCGCGAACGGCTTCTTGAAGAAGACCCAAAAACCTTTGCTGTCATCGACAACCGAAATCCGGCGCGGCTCTTGCGGGCGCTTTCTTTTTATCGCAGTACCGGAAAAAGCCTGGTAGATTTCCGGAAAAATACGCCGGTGGAGCGCCCTTTCCGGGTCGTGAAAATCGCTTTGGACTTACCCCGGCCTGTCTTGTATGACCGCATCCACCAGCGCGTGGATGCCATGATGAAAAACGGGCTTTTGGAAGAAGTAAAAGCTATGTTGCCGTACCGCGATTTGCGGCCTCTTCAGACGGTGGGCTACAGCGAGCTTTTCCGGCATCTTGACGGCAAATGGACGCTGGAAGAGGCTGTTGATAAAATCAAGCAACATACCCGCAATTACGCCAAGCGGCAGCTCACCTGGTTCCGGAACGCAGGGGGGTATGAGTGGATTTCAGCGGAGCGGCCGGATGCGGTGGCAAAGATTCTTGCGGCTGTTTAATGCCTTTCCGGATGGGTTAAAAATGGAGCCATCCTGTAACAAGACTTTTATGGGCTAAAGGACCGCTGTTTCCGGAAATTCATGCGAAAAATCCACTTGCTATAAGATTCTTTTTAACTCCAAAAGGCAGGCGACTTCGTGCGTAGGCACGGCTTCGTGTGCTGCTTTTCCGGGGTTGTAAAAAACCGTTTTCCAGCCTGCCGCCTGTGCACCGAGAATGTCGGCTTCCAGGCTGTCGCCGATCATCAGGCAATTGGCGGGGGCGGGCGCACCAGCCTCTTTTTGAGCCATCTGGAAAATATCGCAGTGCGGCTTGGGGCGACCGCAATTTTCGGAAGAGAATACTTCGGTGAAATAATCTTCGATTCCAGCGGCGCGTAGTTTCAAACGTTGGGTCGCGTCAAAGCCGTTGGTGATAATGGCCATCGGGTAGCGGTTTTCCCGGCAGTATTCCAGCAATTCTATGGCGTAGGGCAAAAGCGTTTTCTGCTGGGGCAACAGTTGCAAAAACCGGTCGCTGAGGCGAAGGCTGAGCTTGTCGTCGGGCAGGCGCAGGTCTAAGAGGGCGCGGGCAAAACGCTTCCAGCGCAGGTCTTCGCGCGCTACTTTCCCAGCCCGGAAATCGGCCCATAGAGTTTCGTTATGGGCGTCAAAGGCTTGGCGGAATTCCGGAAATCGGGCACTTTTTCCGGAAAAATATTCGGTCCACAACAGCTTCAAAACCTCATTTTTATTGGCTTCAAAATCCCAGAGGGTATGGTCCAGGTCAAAGAAAAGGTGGGTGGGCATTTTTGGAGAAAATCTTCTGAATAGCTGCCGAATATAAGAGCAGGTGGGTTAAAATTCCAGTAAAATCTTCTTGGTATAATTGGCTTTTTGCCGGAAAAAACGCTCCCTGTACCCTAACCTAAGGGTGCGTAAATGGCATGGGCAATATAAATATTTCGTCCCGGCCCCTGCCTCTTCTGGTAAATCGCCCGTCTTTACTTGCATTAATACTTCTTTCTTAAACAATTTTTCTTTTCAACGATGCAAAAGACTCTTTTACCTTTTGTGCTGCTGCTATTGCTCTCTATAACGACCCATGCCCAATCGTGGCAGTGGGCCAAGCGGGGCGGCAGCACCGGCAACTGGCCCGGCAACCCCGGCGACATCGAGCAGGTTAGGGATATGGCTACCGATCGCCAGGGCAACACCTATGTCATCGGTCAGACCAACAAGTATCAGGTAGATGTGGACGGCCACAGCCTGGGCAACATCTTCGCAGAAGGCTCTATGGTAGTCGCTTCTTTTGACTGCCAGGGCCGGTATCGCTGGGCAAAGCCTATTGGCAATTACGGCAGTGCTTTTTTCCTAAGCGCTATTGCGGTAGACACTTTGGGAGGTGTCTACATATTCAGTGGTTTTACTTCTGATATATCCAGTAGCAGTGGTTTGTTTCCCATTGGTAACGACACCACTTTTGGGACTACCCCAAAAAGCCTTGTGTTAATCAAGCTCGATACTGCGGGTGCGTACCAGTGGGCGCGGCTGCCGCAGACCGATACGCTCTCAGGGTATTCTTATTGGAGCCGGGCCATTGACATGGCTGTAGAGCCGAACGGGACGGTGCATTTGTTTACGATGCTTTCACCGGGTGCGCACGCCGGCGGTCAGGCGGTGGTCAGTGCGCAAGACCTTTATATTCTAAAGTACAATGCACAAGGAAGATTCACCGCTATGGTCAAGCCGCAGCTCAGCTCTGTTGGCTCGTTTGGTGGCTGGTACACCCGTATGGCGTATGATTTTCATAGTAGCCGCTACTATTTTAGTGGTTCGCAGGACAGTGCCAATACCGTGTCTTTCAACGGGGTGCCTAACAAGGATGCCTTCTACATTGCTGCCTATAACGCGCAAGGCGCTTATCTGTGGCATCACCAGAATAAAAAACCGTTTACAGTCCTGGCCGGTCGGGTTGACTATGACAGCTTAGGTAATATTTATGTGGGCGGCACAACCTATCCGGGCGATACCTTCCAAAACCATGCTTTTGTCAACCAAGTGAACCAACAGTTTCCTTTTGCCATGAAGCTGAATGCGAGTGGCGCATTGCAATGGGCTCAAAGTGGACAAACCAATGCAAGTACTGCAAGTACAAGTATCAAATATGCCAATGGCGAAGTGGCGCTTGCGGGTAGCTATCCGGGTTATCTTGCTTTTGACGGCTTTAAATTAAATTCTCCTTTCAATACAGGGGGTGATCCCTATCTGGTTCGCTTTGACGCCACTAGCGGAGTTGTCCTGCGTATAGATTCGGCCAAAAGCGCGCCGGGCTTCAACGATGGAATCACTCATATTTCCTCTGATGCAAAGGGTAACTTTTACGTCGGTGGCTCTGTGGCTTATCAGCTTTCCTTTGCAGGTCACAACATCACCAATATCGGCGGGGACACCGATTGGTGGGTGGCTAAGTTTGGGCAAGCTGACTGCGCCTGCACCGCCGCACCGCTCAGCGCGGCCTTCACCTTCTCGGCACCGGCTACCAACCGCACCGTTACCTTCACCTACAGCGGTACAACCGTAGGGCTGGATTCTTTGGTCTGGGATTGGGGCAACGGTCAAAAGCAGGTGGTTACATCCAACTACACCGCTCCGGTTTCTTACACCTATCCGGCAGCAGGCCAGCGCTACAACGTCTGTGCCCGGGCCTACAACAATTGTGGTGTTACCCGAAGCTGCAAGACCGTTGGTGCGGCAATGAGTGTAGCAGACCTCGGCAGCAGCGAGGTGCTCAACAGCTTAGTGCTCTCGCCCAACCCGGCTACCAGCTTAGTAAGCGTTGCTTACAGCACCCTTATTTCCGGAAATCTGGAAGTCTATGACGTGCTGGGTCGCAGGGTGGCTTTTGAAAAAGCAAATGCCGGTGACGGTATGTGGAAGCTGGATGTTTCTTCCTACGTGCCAGGCATCTACCGCGTCGCCTTGCGCCAGGAAGGCAAGGTGGTGCTCTATCAGTCGCTCTCCGTGCGGCATTAACGGCCCTATCTAAAACAAAAAAGCCCCGACGCATGCGCCGGGGCTTTTTTTATTGGAAAATGCTACTTTTTCCGGTACTGAATCTCGTCGTTGAAAAACTCGGCGGTGGCTTGCAGGGCGGGGTTGGCGAGGCGCTCGTAGGAGCGCGAAATTTCAATCTGCTCTTTGTTGTCGCCTACTTCTTCCATGTGCTCGGAGAAAGAACTGAATTCTTCCAGTTTTTTGTGCAACTCGCCTTTCATCTGCACCGAAATCTGGTTGGCACGGCGGGCAATAATGGCAATAGACTCATAGAGGTTGCCGGTTTTGTTTTTCATCGCCACCACGTCGCGGGTTACGGCAATGGGGTTGACGGTTTTACGTTGAATGCTCATAAATAATTTAAGGTTTGCGGAGGTCGTTGATGGAAGCGTCTGACAAGCGGGAAATCCGCTGGGCGTCGGCCAGGTAGGCGGACTTCGGGTACAAATCGGCCATTTCCCGGTACGCCGAAACGGTGTTGGCGTAGCGCTCTTCCTGCTTCTCGGTAATGCTTTCGCGGGCGTAAAGGTACAACGAACGCACGATCATATACTGATAAAAATCGGCGCGCTCGCTTTCCGGGTAGGTGCGCAGCAAATTCCGGTAGGCCACACTCGCCGCCCGGAACTGCCCTATTTTAAAATACAAGTCGGCCGCACTCGCGTCTTTGGCTTCCAGCTTGGCGCGGCCTTCATCCATATAAGCGTTGGCTTCGGAGGCGCGTTTAGAAGTAGGATACTTATTAATATAGGCCTGCAACGCTTCCATCGCTTTGATGGTGTTGGTTTGCTCCAGGCTGGTCTTCGGCGACTCTTTGTAAAGCGCCAGGGCGTGCATAAACTCGGCTTCCTCGGCTTCTTTGGAAGTAGGGAAATAATCCACAAAGTTTTTAAACCAGTATGACGCCGACAGATAGTCCTTCAGGTTGTAGAACGACCAGGCGTAGCGCCACACCAGCGGCTCAAAGCTTTTGGTGCCTTTCAATACCGAAATCATCTGGTAATACAACTCGTTGGCCTGCTGGTATTTCTTAGCGTCGTAATATTCGTTGGCCTTAGTGAGCTTGTAGTTGACGTCGTTGGATTTTAAAACCTTCTCGTAAGGATTGCAACCCGTTGCACCCAGGAGCAAAAGCATCGGGAAAATCAACAGGAAAAACTTTTTGGCCATAAGGGCGCAAATTTACCCCGATAGCCCTTTGCAGGAAAGAGGCGGTGTGCTAAAAATTGTGGAAAAAATATTTGCCCCAATCCAGCCTGTTTGAATAAAAAAAATGCAGCTTCGTACGACTGTGGATTAGAAAACGGAATTGAATGGCGTCTGAAATGGCTTCGCAGATGCTTTGGTAATCAAGGCTTTAGGTTATCCAAAAGGTCTTTTTTCTGCCTTAAAAAAAAATCCTGAAAATTATTGGTGGGAAAAAGTGGGAAATGGTGTTATTTTTGTGGAACATTCGTGGAACATTCATAACAGACCCACTTTTCGTGATCGGATTTTTAGGCGAATACGAGGTTTCTCTCGACCAAAAAGGACGCTTCCTGATGCCGGCAGGTTTCAGGAAACAGCTTCCCGACGGCACCGTTTCCGACCGGTTTGTGTTGAATCGCGGATTTGAAACCTGCCTCACGCTCTACCCCATGTTTGTGTGGGAAGAAATCAGCGCCAAGATAGCCCGCCTTAACGATTTTAATCCTAAGGCCCGCGAGTTCAAACGCCTTTTTTTGAACGGTGCCACCATCGTGGAACTGGACGCTGCCGGCCGCATCAACCTGCCAAATCCTTTGATGGAATATGCGGGGCTTTCCAAAGAAATGGTGTTCGCCGCCCAAGGCAATAAGGTAGAGCTGTGGGACAAAACCACTTATTACGAATACCTGCGCAAAGCTGCCTATTCTTTCTCCGACCTGGCTGCCGAAGTGGCCGGAACTGACTTTTTAAACGACCTCTAAAAGCTCTTTTTCAACACCCAAAATTTCCGGAAAAATTTATCCCAAAATGACCACCGCTTTCTACCATACCACCGTCCTGCTGCAGGAAGCCACCGACGCCCTTTGTGTTCGGCCCGACGGCGTGTATGTAGATGCCACCTTCGGCGGCGGCGGCCACAGCCGGAGAATCCTGGAACAGTTGGGAGAAAATGGAGTCCTCATCGCTTTTGACCAAGACGCCGACGCCTGGCGCAACGCGCCCGACGATCCGCGCCTCATCCGGGTAGGGGAGAATTTCCGGTATCTGAAGCGCTTCCTGCGCCTCCACGGCTACCCGCAGGTAGATGGCATCCTGGCCGACTTGGGCGTTTCGTCCTGGCAGTTCGACACCGGCGAACGGGGTTTTTCCACCCGTTTCGACGGCCCGCTAGATATGCGTATGGACCAACGCGATGGCCGTACCGCCGCCGACGTAATCCGGGAGAAAAGCGAGGCCGAGCTCCACAGCCTTTTCGAGCAATACGGCGAGGTGCGCAACGCCCGCCAACTGGCCCGCCATCTGGTGAGCATCCGGCAGAAATCGCCGCTGAACACGGTGCAGGATTTGCGCGCTGCCGTAGCCCCGGTCGTGAAAGGGCGCACCGACAAATATTTTGCCCAGCTGTTTCAGGCGCTTCGCATTGAAGTCAATGAAGAGCTGGACGTGTTGAAAGAATTTTTACTTCAAACCCCTGCCTGCCTCAAAGAAGGCGGCCGGCTGAGCGTCATCTCGTTTCACTCGCTGGAAGACCGGCTGGTAAAGCGCTTTATCCGCGCCGGCCGGTTTGACGAGCCGTCCTTGGCCGAGCAACTTTCGCCGCTGCCCGCTGCGCTGCCGCCGTTGCAAGCTGTGAACGCAAAGCCGATTGAGCCCAGCGAGGGGGAAATTTCCGATAACCCGCGAGCCCGCAGCGCCCGGCTGCGCATCGCCCAAAAGCCTTTCGCATGAGCGTAGCCCACAACGATACCCGGCCAATGGAAAATGGTGTTCCGGAAATGACGCCCGTGCAGCGCATCCGCTCCGACTGGCGCGCGGTGGTTGCCCGCATTTCCTACGGCGCACTGGTCAATAATATTCCGTTCTATGCTTTTATCGCGCTGCTGGGCGTGGTGTATATCTCTTATAATACAACAGCCACCGAGCGGCAACGGGAAATTGAAAAAGAGCAAAAAACGCTTAAAGAGCTGCGCTGGCGCTACATGGACTCCAAAACCCGCCTGATGGCGGCCGGGGTAGAAGCCGAAGTCATTCGCCGCGCTGCCGGCATTGGCCTAAAGCCTTTGTTGCTCCCTGCTTATACCATTCCTTCCAACACCGGCTTGCCGGGCACTTCTCAAACCCCTTCCTCCACAACCCCATGAGCGTACGGCGCGACATACGATTCCGGGTTTACGTAGCCTTCTCGGCCATCTGCCTGCTGGGTGTGATGATCGTGGCGAAAGCGGCGTGGATCCAAGTGACGGATGGTCCGGAACTCCGGAAGCGCGCGCTGGAAATGAACGTGCAGACCGACACGCTGGTGGCCGAGCGCGGCAATATCTACAGCGAAGACGGCACCTTGCTTTCCAGCACCATTCCGCAGTTTGACGTCCACGTGGATCTTACCATTGCCAAACCCGACACCTTTGCCCGCTACTTAGATACCCTCTCCAAAGGCATTGCCGCCATTACCCAAAAAGGCACGGCTGCCGAGTGGAAAAAGAAACTGCAGAAAGGCCGGGATAAAGGCAGCCGCTATTTTGAAGTCGGCAAAAATCTGGCCTATTATCAGTTTCAGGCCCTGCGCGAATTGCCGGTATTTAATAAAGGACAGCGCTGGGGCGGATTTATTTTTGAAACCAAAAACAAGCGCGTTGCACCCTACGGCGTGCTGGCCTCCCGTACGATTGGCAAAAGCAATTTTGTGTGGAAAGGCGAAGGCAAGGAAGCCCGACTTGTGAAAAGCGTTGCCGGTCTGGAAGCTACCTGCGATTCGATTTTGTCTGGGCTGGACGGCACCTGCGTGCGCCAGCGCATTGTGGGCAACCGCTGGACGACCCTGGAAGGTTCGGTTGTGGAGCCGCAGAACGGTCGCGACGTAGTAACGACCTTAGACATGCGCATTCAGGATGTGGCGCATCATGCGTTGCTTTCGATTCTGGAACAATACAACTGCCAGCAGGGAACGGTGGTAGTGATGGAAGTGCCGACCGGCAAAATCCGCGCATTGGCCAACCTGGGCCGCGACTCCGCTACCGGAAAATACACCGAAGACATCAATTACGCCATGACGCTGGCGGAGCCGGGCTCTACGTTTAAAATCGCTACGCTCGCAGCCCTGCTGCGCGACGGTTACATTAATGTAGATGATATCGTGGACTGCGAAGGCGGCGCCAAGGTGTTTGGCAATCGCACGATGCACGACTCCCACCACGGCCTCGGTGCCATGCCGATAAAAAAGGCGTTTGCCCAATCCAGCAACGTGGGGATGGCGAAGCTGGTTTTTGAACATTACGCCAAAAACCCGGAAAAATTTGTAGCGCATTTGGAGAAAATGCACCTGTTGGACCGCACCGGTATTGAACTGGCCGGGGAGCCCAAACCGGCGGTGATCCGCCCCAAATCCAAACACTGGAACAACACCATCTTGCCCTGGATGGGCATCGGTTACGGCGTTATGATTTCGCCGATTCACACCTGTATGTTGTACAACGCGGTGGCCAACGACGGCAAGATGATGAAGCCTTATCTCATCCACTCTATCCGCGAATATGGTAAAGATGTGAAAGTAACCGAGCCCGTGGTGCTCAACGAAGCCATTGCCGATCCTGCCAGCATTCGCCAGCTGCGAAGCTGTGCCGAAGAAGTGGTGATTACCGGAACCGGCAAACACATTAAGTCGCCCAACTACGCCATTGCCGGAAAAACCGGAACGGCGCAGGTGGCCGATAAAGGCATTACCTACCGGATGGGCGTTTACCAGGGCACGTTCGTGGGTTATTTCCCCGCCGATAAGCCGCGCTATACCGTTTGCGTGGTGATTCGCACCCGTCCACACGCCGGGTCTTACTACGGTGGTACGCTGGCCGCGCCGGTATTCCGGATGGTCGCCGATAAGATTTTTGCGTCTGACCTTGGTTCGTGGGCCGGGCCACTGGACTCATTTGCACGGCTGGATGGCGGCAAGCTCATTTCCCGTCCGGCCTCGGCAGAAGCGGTTGCCAAACTGATGAGCGCGCTGGGCCGCAAAGCCATTTTGAACGGCGAAAACCATGGCGAGATTGTAGCTGTCGGGGCCGACTCGGCCAACAGTGCGGTGGCGATGCGCCGGTTGGTGCAGAAAGGAACTGTTCCCGATGTGGTGGGCATGGGCCTGCGCGATGCCATTTATCTTTTGGAAAAACAAGGCATTACAGTTCAGATTCAGGGCAGCGGAACCGTTCACGCCCAATCCATTCCGGCGGGCACAGCGGTGCAGAAAGGCCAGACCATCATACTCAATCTCCAATCCTAAACCCCAAAATTTCCGGAAATAAAGCTCCTTTTCCTATGCTTCTCAAAGACCTCCTGCTAGCCTTGCCAAGCGCCCGTCTGCATTCCGGAAAGCCCGGGGTGGAAGTGGTGTCGCTGTGCCTGGATTCGCGGGCGGCGGGGCCGGAAAGCGGTTTTATTGCAGTGAAAGGAACGGCGGTAGACGGCCACGATTTCATCCCCAAAGCCATTGCTGCGGGTGCGTCGGTTGTTTTTTGTGAAAAAGTACCGGCGGAAATTCCGGAAAATACGGCGGTGGTAGTGGTGCCCGACGCGGCTCAAGCCGCCGGCATGCTGGCCGACCGTTTTTATGGCCACCCGTCGTCGCGGCTGCGTATCGTGGGCGTGACCGGCACCAACGGTAAAACGACCTGCGCTACTTTATTATGGCAACTTTTCAGTGCACTCGGCTATAAAGCCGGGTTGCTTTCTACGGTAGAAAATAAAATCGGGGACCAAACGGTAGCGGCGACGCACACCACGCCCGACGCGATTTCGCTCCACCAGTTGCTGGGCCAGATGGCCGACGCGGGTTGCACCTATGCGTTTATGGAAGTCAGTTCTCACGCGGTGGTGCAACAACGCATTGCCGGGGTGCAGTTTGCGGGCGGCGTTTTCACCAACATCACCCACGACCACCTGGATTACCACGGCACGTTTGACGCCTACATCCGCGCCAAAAAAGGCTTTTTTGACGGCCTGCCGAAAGACAGCTTTGCTCTCGTGAACGCTGACGACAAGCGCGGCGCGGTGATGCTGCAGAACACAGCGGCGCAGAAATGTACCTACAGCCTGCGCGAACCGGCTACGTTTAAAGCCAAAGTACTGGAAAACGGCATTGCCGGGCTTCACCTTTTGGTGGACGGGCAGGAAGCGCATTGCCGGATGATTGGCACGTTCAACGCCTACAACCTACTAGCGGTGTACGGCGCGGCGGTGCTTTTGGGTGAAGAAAAAGAGGCCGTTTTGTCTGCGCTCACGGCGTTGAGCGGTGCGGCCGGTCGGTTTGAAACGCTGCGCTCGCCCGAAAAAGGCGTTTTGGGGATTGTGGATTACGCCCACACACCCGACGCGCTCCTCAACGTGCTGGCCACCATTAACCAACTGAAAACAGCTGACCAAGCCGTGATTACGGTGGTGGGTTGCGGCGGCAACCGCGACGCGGCGAAGCGACCGGTGATGGCCGCGGCTGCCTGTGAACACAGTGCCAAAGCCATCCTCACGAGCGACAACCCGCGCTACGAAAATCCGGAAACCATTCTCTCGGAAATGGAAGCCGAATTGTCACCGGCCCAAAAACGAAAAGCGCTTCGCATTGCCGACCGCCGCGAGGCCATCCGAACAGCCTGCATGCTGGCCCGCCCCGGCGACATTATTCTGGTGGCCGGCAAAGGCCATGAAACCTATCAGGAAATCGGCGGCGTGAAGCATCCGTTTGACGACCGGAAAATCCTCGCCGAAACTTTCAACGAACTTTCTCTCTAAGTGCCCTCTCACCTCTCTCTTCTCTCTTTTTAAAACTTCTCTCCACCCCAAAAACCTTTCTCTCCCGTGCTGTATTATTTGTTCACCTGGCTACGCGAAAATTTCGGTCTCTTCGGAGCGGGTGTATTTTATTACATCACCTTCCGCACCGGCATTGCCATTATCCTGTCGCTGCTGATTTCCATGGTCTTCGGCAAGCGCATCATCCGCTACATCCGCCGCAAGCAAATCGGGGAAACCGTGCGCGACCTCGGCCTGCAGGGCGAAGCCCAAAAGCAAGGCACGCCTACGATGGGCGGACTCATCATCCTCGCGGCCATTTTAATCCCGACGCTGCTCCTGGCGCGGGTGCTCAACGTGTACGTGATGCTGATGATTATCTCCACCGTCTGGCTTGGGCTGGTGGGTTTTCTGGACGACTACATCAAGGTTTTCAAGAAAAACAAAGAAGGGCTTTCCGGCCGGTTTAAAATCATGGGGCAGGTAGGTCTCGGCGTGATTGTGGGCCTCACAATGTACTACAACGACTATGTGGTGGTGAGCCGCGATGTTACCTACAACGAAAACCCGATTCACTACTCGGTGGACGAACTGGAGCCCGGCGTGCGGACGCGGCTGGACGGCGATGGCAACGAACACAAATATGTGCGGGTGCGCTCGGCTACCACAACGGTTCCGTTTGTAAAAGACCATGAGCTGCATTACGCCGGCATTGCGAAAATTTTTGGGGAAAAAGCGGTCTCAACGGTAACGCCGCTTATCTACGTGCTGTTTGTAACGTTCATTATCGTGGCGGTAAGCAACGGTGCGAACATGACCGACGGCGTAGACGGGCTAGCAGCGGGCGTCTCGGCGATTGCGGGCATTTGCCTCGGCGTTTTTGCCTATGTGAGCGGCAACTACATTTTTGCCAATTACCTCGGCATTATGCACATCCCGAACCTTGGCGAGCTCAGTATTTTTATCGGGGCTTTCGTGGGGGCATGTGTGGGTTTTTTGTGGTACAACGCATACCCCGCGCAGGTTTTTATGGGCGACACCGGCTCGCTGGCGCTGGGCGGTATCATCGCCTCGCTGGCGATTATCGTCCGGAAAGAACTCCTCATTCCGATTATCTGCGGCATTTTCCTGGCGGAAAACATCAGCGTGATGGCGCAGGTCTCTTACTTCAAATACACTAAAAAACGCACCGGCGAAGGCAAACGCATTTTGCTGATGGCCCCGCTCCACCATCACTACCAAAAACTCGGCTACCACGAAAGCAAAATCGTCACCCGCTTCTGGATTATCGCCATTATGCTCTCAGTGCTTTCTATCGTAACGCTGAAACTCCAGTAAAGACAAAAGAACCCGGCATTTTAAAAACCAGAAACCAAAGTCCAAAACCCAACGCCAAACACCCGGAAACCGAAGAACCAAACCCTATCAACCTTATCAACCCCATCAACCCTATCAACTCCTCTAAAATGTTTCCACTGAAAAAACTCCTCGTTCTCGGTGCCGGTGAATCCGGGGTGGGAGCGGCTCTTCTGGCCAGCCGGAAGGGGTGGGACGTTTTCGTGTCGGACGGTGGGGAAATAAAGGAAGATTTCCGGAAAGAGCTGGACGCGGCGGGCGTTGCCTACGAAGGCGGCGGCCACAGCGAAAAGGCTTTTAGCGGAGTGGATTTGGTAGTGAAAAGTCCCGGAATTTCCGGAACTGCGGCGGCTGTTTTGCGCTTGCGCGAAGCGGGGGTTCCAGTGATTTCCGAAATTGAATTTGCAGCTCGCTACGTGGGCGCTTCTAAAATCATCGCCATTACCGGCTCCAATGGCAAAAGCACCACGACCAAACTGGTGTATCACCTGCTGCAAACGGCGGGGATGTCCGTGAGCCTGACCGGAAATATCGGCTACAGCCTGGCGCGCCAGATTGCGGAGGCGCCAACCGATTGGTACGCACTGGAAATCAGCTCGTTTCAGCTGGATGATATCGTGGATTTTCAGCCCGATGTGGCGGTAGTGCTCAACATCACGCCCGATCACCTGGACCGCTACGAGTATTCTTTGGAAAAATACGCGGCGGCTAAAATGCGCATCACCGAAAACCAAGGCGCGGAAGATTATCTGATTCTTTCCGCCGACGACAGCCGGTTGGAAAATGCATTTGTGGTGAAAGGAACTGCTGCGCAGGTAGCACGTTTCAGCGTGGAAAAAAGTTGCGGCGAAAACGGGGTGGTAGCCTGTAAAAACGGCGACCATCTTGTGGTGAAAATTTCCGGAAAATCACTCTCTTTTCCGGTTCAAAAACTGGCCGTGAAGGGTCGGCACAATGAGGCCAATGCCTTGGCGGCAGCCACGGCCGCCTTGTTGGCGGGCGTTTCCCCGGAAGCCATCGCTACCGGCCTGCAAACGTTTAGCGGCCTGCCCCACCGGCTGGAACCCGTCGGCAGCATCAACGGGGTGCAATTTATCAACGACTCTAAAGCCACCAATGTGGATTCGGTTTGGTACGCGCTGGATAGCATGACCACGCCGATCATTCTCATTCTCGGCGGGCAGGACAAAGGCAACGATTACGGGCAGATTCAGGCGCTGGTTTCCGGAAAAGTAAAAGCGATTGTGTGTATGGGTGTGGACAACGCCCCAATTCACGCGGCTTTTGATGCCCTCGGTATTCCGGTAGTGGATACCGCCTCAGCGGAAAAGGCTGTGGCGGCTGCGCTGGGCCTGGCAACGGCGGGCGATACGGTTTTGCTGTCGCCGGCCTGCGCTTCTTTCGATTTGTTTAAAAATTACGAAGACCGGGGCCAAAAATTCCGGGAGGCCGTTCAAAAATATTCTCTCTCTCTTTCTTCTCAACCCGCATAGGCGATGCAATTTATCCAACAACACCTGCGCCGGGTTAAAGGCGATAAGGTTATCTGGGCAGTGGTTTTGCTGCTTGGGCTGTTCAGCCTGCTGGCCGTTTTCAGCGCCACCGGTTCGCTGGCCTACCGGATGGACAAAGACGCGAGCCACTATCTCACCAAGCAAGTGTTTTTCCTGGGCGTGGGGATGGTCTTTATCTACCTCGTCCACCGCATCAACTACACCAAGTTTGCGCGCTGGGCGGTGATATTGTTTGCCCTGAGCATCCCGCTATTGATATACACCTTGTTTTTCGGAGCGACGCTCAATGACGGTGCCCGCTGGATACGGCTGCCCGGTACATCGTTTACCATTCAGACCTCTGACCTGGCGAAGCTGGCCTTGTTTATGTTTCTGGCCCGCATCCTGAGTACGCGGCAAGAGAAAATCAAAAGTTTTAAACAAGGCTTTCTGCCGGTGCTGGTGCCGGTTTTAATTGTCTGCGTGCTGATTGCACCGGCCAACCTTTCCACTGCGCTGATGTTGGGAATGACCTGCTGCATTTTGTTTTACATCGGTCGGGTGCAGGTGAAGCACATCCTGCTGCTGGCGTTTTCCGGAATTGTGATGCTGGGCTGCGTGTGGGGCATCTCCAAAGCAACCGGTTGGGGCCGGGCCGAAACGTGGGAAAAGCGGGTGATGAACTTCATGGGTAAGAGCGATGAAGAAACCGCCAAGGACGACAATTTTCAGATGGAACAAGGTATGATTGCCATTGCTAACGGCGGCTTTTTCGGACGCGGACCGGGCAATTCGCTGCAACGCAATTTTGTTCCTCACCCATACTCCGACTGGATTTTTTCCATCATTATTGAAGAATACGGTTTGCTGGGTGGAACGGTGGTCGTGGCTTTATACCTGATCTTTTTGTGGCGAAGCATTCTCATTTTTCGGCGTTGTCCGTACGCCTTCGGGGCATTTCTGGCCGTGGGGTTGAGTATTACGCTTGTGTTTCAGGCGATGCTGAACATGGCGGTTGTGGTGCACCTCGTGCCCACGACCGGTCTCACGCTGCCGCTGGTGAGTATGGGCGGCTCGTCTATCTGGTTTACCTCGTTTGCCATTGGTATTGTGCTGAGCGTGAGCCGCTATGTGGATGAAGAAGAAGGCCGCCGCAAAGCCTCCCACAGTCCGCAAAGCCTGGGCGAACCCCGTGTGCCGGAAGAACCCCTTATTTCAACCCCTAAAAAACCACAACCGGCTGTAGCTTAAGCGCCTCCACCTATCAACTTATAAACGCTTATCAACTCATCAGCTTTCTCAACCTTCTCATGAACGCTCCACGCATCATTATCGCAGGCGGCGGCACCGGCGGACACATCTTTCCGGCGGTGGCGATTGGGCATGCCCTGCAGCGCGTCGCGCCGGGAACAGAACTGTTGTTCGTGGGCGCACGGGGCAAGATGGAAATGGAAAAAGTACCACAGGAAGGGTTTAAAATCGTGGGGCTGGACATTGCCGGGATGAACCGCAGTAGCCTCTTGAAGAACCTGCTGCTGCCCTACAAGCTGCTGAAAAGCATTTGGGAAGCCTGGAAAATCATCCGTGATTTTCGGCCCGACGCGGTGGTTGGGGTAGGGGGCTACGCCTCGTTCCCCATTCTGAAAGCGGCACAGCAAATGGACATCCCGACGTTTATTCAGGAGCAGAATTCGCACGCAGGCAAGTCCAATAAAATTCTGGGAACGAAGGCGAAAAGCGTTTGTGTAGCGTATGAGGGAATGGACCGTTTCTTTCCAAAAAATACCTTGCAAATCACCGGAAACCCGGTGCGCCAACTGATTTCAGGAGCTACCATTTCGCACGAGGAAGGCTGCGCATTTTTTGGGTTAAGTCCACAAAAGAAAACCTTGCTGGTAGTGGGCGGAAGTCTGGGCGCAAAATCGGTGAATGAGGCGATGATGGCGGCGCTGCCTGCGCTCAATAAGAAAGGCTTGCAGGTGCTGTGGCAAACCGGAAAATCCAACCACGCCGAAGCAGTAGCTGCCGCTGCGCCGTATGGCGAAAGCGTGGTGGTAAAAGAATTTATCCGCGAGATGGACGCTGCCTACGCCGCCGCCGATCTTGTGGTATCCCGCGCCGGGGCACTGGCCATTGCCGAGTTGTGCATCGTGGCCAAGCCGGTGATTTTTGTGCCGTATCCTCACGCCGCCGAAGACCACCAAAGTAGCAACGCGCGGGCCTTGGTTCAAAAAGGAGCCGCCCGCCTTGTGCCCGACGCCCGGGTGAAAGAAGAACTGCTTCCGGAAATCTTGTCCCTGCTGGGGAACAAAGGGGAGATGGAGAAAATGCACCGCGCCCTTTCGGCCCTCGCCATCCGCGACGCCGACGAGCGCATTGCCCGGCAAATTGTTTCACTCGTAAAACCCGAAGCCGTCGCCTTATGATACCTATCGCAACCCTGAAGCGGGTTTATTTTATCGGCATTGGCGGCATTGGCATGTCGGCCATCGCCCGTTATTTCCATGCCCACGGCGTAGCGGTGAGCGGCTACGACCGCACGCCAACCGCCCTGACGGACAAGCTGCAGGAAGAAGGCATTGCCATTCATTTTGAAGATAGCATTGAACTGCTGGATAAAGACGCCGAGGTGGTGATTTATACGCCCGCTATTCCGGAAACCAACGCCGAACTGGCGTGGTACCGGGCCAACGGCTACACCGTTCTCAAGCGCAGCGATGCCTTGCAGGGCATTACCGAAAGTCTGGAAGCGGTAACGGTGGCGGGCACCCACGGCAAGACGACTGTCTCTACCATGATTGCTTTTTTGCTGCGCGAAACCGGCTACGGCTGCAACGCATTTCTGGGCGGCATTTCGCTCAACTACAACACCAACTACTGGAGTAGCCTGACGCCCACAGCTGTGATTGAGGCTGACGAGTACGACCGCTCGTTCCTCAAACTGCGCCCCGACCTGGCCGTGCTAACCTCTACCGACGCCGACCACCTGGACATCTACGGCACCCACACGGCGCTGGAAGATGCGTTTGTAGACTACACTCAAAACATTAAACCCGGCGGACTGCTGCTCTACAAACACGGGCTGCCGCTTGCCGGGCGCTTTGCCACGCCACAGCGTTTGACCTACAGCCTGCAAAACAGCGCCGCCGACGTGTACGCCGCCAACGTGGTGCAGAAAGAAGGCACATACACTTTTGACGTGCTGGGCAAGCTGGGATTTGTACCAAAAATTCACCTGCCGATTGGGGGGATGCACAACGTGGAAAACGCGGTCGTAGCTACAGCGGCAGCGTTGCACCTGGGCGTTTCCCCGGCAGAAATCGCGGCGGCTTTCCCGAAATTTAAGGGCATTCGCCGGCGCTTTGAATACGTGGTGCACACCGATGCGCACGTTTACATTGACGACTACGCGCACCATCCGGAAGAGTTGGCGGCGTTGATTCAAAGTGCAAAAGCCTTGTTTCCCCACCGCCGCTGCGTAATCGCGTTTCAGCCGCACCTCTACAGTCGCACCCGCGACCTGGCCGAAGGGTTTGCCGAAGCGCTGGACAAGGCCGACGAAGTGCTGTTGCTGGACATCTACCCTGCCCGCGAGCTGCCGATGGAAGGCGTGAGTGCTGAAACCATTAAGGAAAAAATGAGCAACCCCGCTGTAACGATTCTTTCTAAAGAAGGACTTGTAGACTACGTGCGGCGCGCCCAACCGGCCTTATTCATCACCGCCGGTGCCGGCGATATTGACAAGTTGGTGCCCCAAATCAAGAACGCTTTTCAAAACCCGTAAAAAATGGCTGCAAGACGTTCCGTATCCGTCCGCAAGGTGCTGCGCTTCCTACTCACCGTAGTGAGCGTAGGCGTGCTGGTTGTGGCCGTAAGCAGCGCAGCGCGTAAGCAGGAAAAGGAATACTTGCAGGGGCTGGACATCCAAGTGGCCAACAGCCATCAGGTGGGTTTTGTCAACGAAAAAGACCTGCAAGAACTGCTTTTTACCCGCCGCCACATTCAGCCCACGGCGATGACGATGGGCGATATTAACGTACACCGGCTGGAAGGCATTGCCCGCAGCAATCCATGGATTGAATCGGCGCAGGTGTACGTGGACCACCGCCGTGTGCTGCATGTTTCGGCTACGCAGCGCATTCCCTACGTCCGGATTTTTGAAACGTCCGGTGATTCCTATTACTTAGACACGGCCCTGAAACAACTGCCGCTTTCCACCGACTATGTGCACTATGCGCCAGTTGTAACGGGCGTGCCCCACATGCTGGACAGCAACGCTAAAAAAGCGGTTCGGGCACAGATTGTGTATGTGGTTTCCAAACTCTCCGCCGATCCGTTCTGGAAGCAAGGTGTGGAAGAAATTGTGGTGCGGCCCGACGGCGATTTTGAACTCATACCCGTATTGGGGAATCACCGTGCCATCCTGGGCGACACCGCCGCCCTGGATACCAAATTACATACGCTCTTTCTTTTTTACCGCAATGTGCTCAACCGCATTGGCTGGGACCGCTATACAGTACTCGATGCCCGCTATAAAGGGCAGGTGGTAGCCTCGCCGGCCCTGCCGTGGAAGCCGCCGGTGGACCGCGCGCTCAGCAACATGAACTGGGTGAAAACCATCGTGAAGGAAGAGATTCCCGATACGCTGACCCCGCAGTTGAAAGCCCGCGAAGCCGCCCGTCAAGCGTCCGCCCCGGCGGCTGCTAAAGCAACCGTTGCCACTTCGCAAAAAACTTTATCGGGAAAGCCCAAAGCAACTGCAACTTCGCACCCGCCCAAAAGCAATCCTGCCCAGCCGCGAAAGCCCACAACGGCCTCGCAAGCCCCCGCCAAACCCCGCTAAACGCTCCTTTTTCCCTCTTCTACCCAAACGCCCATCTCACACTCTTAAGCCTGCTTCATCTTTATGCAACATACCACCAAACCTATCATCGTTGGCCTTGACATTGGAACCACCAAAGTTGTGGCGATTGCCGGACGCAAAAACGAGTTTGGCAAGCTGGAACTGCTGGGCTTTGGCGAATCGGAAAGCGCCGGAGTGAGCCACGGCGTGGTGATGAATATTGAACAGTGCATCCAGTCTATTGAGTTGGCCATCAGCCGCTGCATTGAAAGCAACCCGGAGTTGAATATTGCCGAGGTGTACGTCGGCATTGCCGGACAGCACATCAAAAGCCTGCAAACGCGGGGCGACCGGGTGCGTACCAATGTAGAAGACGAAATCAGCAAGGCCGATATCGACCTGTTGATTCGCGACCAATACAAAACCTATATCCCGGCGGGCGACCGGATTATTGATATTATCCCGCAGGAATACACGGTGGACAACACGCCGTATGTAACCCACCCGATTGGGATGAGCGGGGTAAAAATCGGAGCCAATTTCCACGTGATTACCGCTGACCGGAATGCCATCCGGAACATTCAGCGTTGCGTGGATAAAAGCCACCTGATTGCCAAAGACCTGGTGTTGCAACCTTTGGCGTCGGCGGCGGCGGTGATGAGTGAGGAAGATCTGGAAGCGGGCGTGGCGATTGTAGATATCGGCGGCGGCACCACCGACTTGGCGGTTTTTTACGAAGGCATGTTGAAACACACCGCCGTGATTCCATATGCAGGGGTGAACGTCACGCAGGACATTCGCAGCGGACTGGGCGTGCTGCGCACTTATGCGGAGTTGCTTAAAACCCACTATGGCGTGGCCCTGGCCGACGAAGCGAGCGAGCGCGATTTTATTGAAATTCCGGGATTGCGCGGGTTGCCATCGAAGGAGATTTCCGTGAAAATGCTGGCTCACATCATTCAGGCCCGCATGGACGAGATTTTTGACTACGTGGTGTACCACCTGAAGCAAGTGGACCTGGATAAAAAACTGTACGGCGGATTGATCCTGACCGGCGGCGGTGCGCAGCTGAAACACCTCATCCAACTGGCCGAATACAAAACCGGACTGATGACCCGCATGGGCTACACCGGCGAACACCTGGCTGCCGCGCCGTATGTGGAAAAAGTAAACAACCCAAAATACGCCACTGTAATCGGATTGATTCTGCGCGGCTACTACGATTTGGAAAGCGGTCGTCCGCGGTTTATCAACGACGGTCAACAGGTAGCGGCTAGCGACACGGTTATCATCGCCGCGCCGGAAGGGGTAGAAAACATTCCGGTATCAGATTTAGCACCTGAGCCCGAAGCGCCTGTAAATGTTCAAAAGCGAAAAGAACGCTTCAAAAAAATGTTTGACGGCATGAAAGACCGCATCATGAAGATTTTTGAAGACGAACCCGACCAGGAACTTTAAAAAAAAACACCCGTATTAGCGCTTTTTTCCGGAAATAAGCATTAAAAAATCAAAACCAATCTTCACCTTTGCGCAGGCCGGGAGAAAGAGATTGATGATTCCGGAAAAACGGCCTTATTCTTACCTACCCCTTTCCCTTCTAACAAACCCTCTTAGCAATACTCATGAACGCTCCCGATTCCAAATCGCTTCAGTCTATCATCAAGATTATTGGTGTAGGCGGCGGCGGCGGCAACGCCATCAACTACATGTACAACATGGGCGTCAACGGTGTGGATTTTATCATCTGCAACACCGATTCTCAGGCCCTGGCCGAGTCGCCCATCCCTAATAAAATCCAACTGGGCCCACACCTGACGCAAGGCCTCGGCGCGGGTGCCAACCCCGAAATCGGGATGCAGGCATCAGAGGAAAGCGTGGAAGACATTGCCAAGATGCTGAAAACAGGCGCGAAGATGGCGTTTGTAACCGCCGGTATGGGCGGTGGAACCGGAACGGGTGGGGCACCGGTAGTGGCGCGCCTCTGCCGCGAGCTGGGCATCCTGACGGTAGGCATCGTAACCACGCCGTTTACCCACGAAGGGCCGCGCCGCATGAAGCAAGCCAAAGACGGCATCGACCGCCTGCGCGAGCACGTGGATACCATCCTGATTATCTCCAACGACAAACTGCGCCAGCAGTTCGGTAGCTTTAAGTTTACCGAAGCGTTCTCCAAAGCCGACGACGTGCTGGCTACGGCTACCAAGTGTATCACTGAGGTGATTACCACGACCGGTCGCGCCAACGTGGACTTTGCCGACGTAAGCACTGTAATGCGCAACGGTGGTGTGGCCATATTGGGTCATGCTTCGGCTGCGGGTGAAAACCGCGCCCTGCATGCAGTGGAAGCAGCGCTTTCTTCACCGCTTCTCAACGATTCCGATATCCGGGGTGCGAAGTGGATTTTGCTGAACGTAACCTCTGCCGAAGGCGAGCACGAGCACACGCTCGACGAACTGGATGCCATCAACGCCTATGTGCAGCAGCAAGCCGGCGAAAACTGCGACGTAATCCTGGGTATGGGCCACGACGAAGCCTTGGAAGATAAAGTTGCCGTTACCATTATCGCGACTGGTTTCCAACATAAAGAAGTGAAGTACGAAGCCAAAGCACCCGGTAAGGTTGCCGGCGACAATAGCGACAAACGCGTAGTGGGTTCATTGAACGACATCAACAACCCGTTCCGTACCCAAACAGCACCCGCTCCGGAAAAAGCGGAAACTCCAGTCGCTCCGCAACCGCAACCAACCACTGCTTCCACCTCGCCGTTCCAAACATCCTGGGCCACCACAACGCCTGCACCCACTCCGGCACCAGTTCCGCCGGTCGCTGACACGGTCATTATGCCCGAAGAGCCCGCTGCCGCACCCGGTTTTCGCTTGATTACCAAAGAAGCAGAACCAGAAAAAGCAACTGCTACCGTTGGCAGCCAGCCAAGCAAGGAAGATCTGGAAGAAGAGCGCCGGTTTGAAGAGCAGAAAAAGGCGTTGGAAGAACGCGCCGAGCGTTTGCGTCGCCTGTCGTTTAACGTGAAAAGCGGCGAAACCAGCGAGGACATTGAAAATGTTCCGGCCTACATGCGCCGCAACAACCCGAAAGCCGACCCTACTGAAGAAGGGGACGATGACAAAACCATGAGCGGCTACAGCGTGGGCTACAACAATGGTGAGCAAGGCGGAACCGCTTCTGTTCAAAGCATCAACACCTTTCTGGATGGCAAAAAGCCGGACTAAGCGCCTCTCCGGGTGGATAGCCTCCCAAACCGATCCAATGCCTGCTTGCCACCAGGCTCTTAAGCCATAAAGCCATTCCTCAAAAGGGAGTGGCTTTATGATTTTATTGCCTTTTTGTAAAAAAGCCATGATGCTATTGTAATGCTTTTGTGAACCCGCTCAAGGCGATAGAAAGGCGGCTTTTCTTTGCGCCCGAAATATCTTCTTTTATGAAAAAAGCACTGCTTTTTCTCCTGGCAGCCACCGGTATCCACGCCGCTGAAGCGCAGGTAGCCCATCAGGGTTTTGAAGCTGCCGGCAATACCTGGAGTTTCACGGCGTCGCCTGCGCCCTATCTGTTCAGCGCCCCGCTCAACGACGTCTGGAAAGACACCACCGCTCTGGGCAATACCACGGGCGGAAACACGCCCATTGCCACCGCGCCGGAAGGCCTGCGTTTCTGGGGCGCATGGGATCTGGAAAATCCACACTCGCAAACGCTGCTGGCCGCTCCTTATATCCATACACTGGACTTTGCACCGGTAACGCTCAACCCCAATACCGCCTATACGCTGGCGTTTAAATACTTTACCCACATCGTGGGCGGCACCGGCGACTCGGTGGGCTATCAGGTGGAGTATAACAACGGCGCAACCTGGAGCATGGCCGGCTATACGGCCCTTCCCGCCGCCGGTAAAGCCTGGGACAGCGTAGCCATCAACGTGCCTGCCGGTTCTTCGGCTATCCGCCTGCGCTTTCGCTACCGCATCAACGGCGGCGATGATTATATGGGGCTGGATGATGTAAGGGTGACGGCTGGTACAACGGTCAGCCCGCCTGTTTTTGCCTTTGGTAACCTCTATCAGATGGCAGACGAGGCCACTGACACCCTGAAAGCGCCGGTCGTGCTGGGCAACCGCAGCGCGGGCAACAGCACCATAACCGTGGGCGCCGTGACCGGCTTCGGGACGGCAGGCGCGCCGGATTTTACGCCCGTGGACACCGTCCTGACCTGGACGCCGACAAGCGCCGATACGCTGTATGCACGCTTTGTCATCCATAACGATACGCTGGCAGAAGGCGCAGAATATTTTGCTCTGGAACTGAAAAATGCCGTTAATGGCGACATCGGCGCGCAGAGTAAATACACGGCCTATATCCTGGACAACGACTACTTGGCCCCGCAGCCGCAACGCACCCTGCAAATCACGCACCGCGGCAGCTATCGGGTGAGTGGTGCCGGTACCTCGGCGGAAATCACCGCCTGGGATTCGCTGTCTAACCGCCTGTATGTGGTCAATTCGCTGAAAAACAAGCTCCACATCCTTTCCTTTGCCAATCCTGCCCTCCTGGTCGCCATTGATAGTCTGGACATGACAACCTACGGCGCAGGCATCAACTCGGTAGCCGCGCGCAACGGCCTTATTGCCGTAGCTATGGAAGCCAGTCCGAAGACTGCCAACGGCAAAGTCGTTTTCCTGGATACAGCGGGGCGTTTCCTCAAAGAAGTGGCCGCCGGGCCGATACCGGATATGATTGCCTTTACGCCTGATGGCCAATATGTGCTGACGGCCAACGAAGGCGAGCCGGAGAACGATTATTCCGTAGATCCGGAAGGCAGCATTACCGTTATCAGCCTGCAGAACGGCGTTCAGAACGCGACCGCTGCCACTGCATCCTTCACGCAGTTCAACGGTCAGGAAGCCGCCCTGCGCGCGCAGGGCATCCGCATCTTTGGCCCCAATGCCACCGCAGCGCAGGATTTTGAGCCGGAATACCTCACCATAAACCATTCCTCGGATACCGCCTACGTAACGCTTCAGGAAAACAACGCTATTGCGACGATTCACATCCCGACGGCAACCGTGCTGCACGTGCGCGCCCTGGGCTTTGCAGATCATATGCTGCCCGGTAACGCCCTCGACGTGAGCGACCAGAACGGACAGGCGGCGATGGCTAACTGGCCGGTGCGCGGTCTGTATCTGCCAGACGCCATTGCCTCTTATCAGGCGGGCGGACAGACATACCTAATCACTGCCAATGAAGGCGACGCCCGCGATTACAACGCTTTCTCGGAAGAAACGCGCGTATCGGCAGCCGCCTATAAGCTGGACAGCGCCGTGTTCCGCCACCCCGACCTGCTGAAAGCGCCGCACAATCTGGGCCGCCTGAATGTAACCAAAACCCTGGGCGACACCGACGGCGACGGCGATTATGACGCGATATACGCCTTTGGCGGTCGTTCTTTTACCATCTGGAAAGCTGCTACCGGCGCACAGGTGTATAACAGCGGCGACCGGTTGGAACTGATTGCGGCGCAGGACCCGCTGCTGAAAAAGCTTTTCAATGTTTCCAACAACAATGTGGCCTACAAAGACCGCTCGGATGCCAAAGGGCCGGAGCCGGAAGGCGTCTGCATCGGCATCATCAACGATACGGCCTATGCCTTTGTAGCGCTGGAGCGCACCGGCGGCTTTATGGCCTTTAATGTTTCCGATCCGGCAGCGCCGCAGTTCGTGGGCTACCGCAACACCCGAGACACGCTGACCCCCACCGGCGACCTCGGTGCAGAGGGCATTCTGTTCCTCTCGCACGGCCAGACGCGCGACCGCAAAAGCTATGTCATTACGTCCAACGAGGTGAGCGGAACGGTGGCTGTTTTTGAAGTAACACCCACCGGCGGCTACCTGGGCGCCACTACACCGGCGCTGGCCGCAACCCACTGGAATGTATATCCCAATCCGGTGCAAAAAGGCGTTTTGTATTTCAGCCGTCCGGCAACCGGCCTGGTGCTGGACCTACAGGGGCGGGCAATGGCTTCTTTCCGGGATGCAAGTCAGGTTTCTACCGCCGCGCTTGCGCCGGGTGTATATCTGATTCAGGCAGCCGGGCTTCAGACGCAGAAAGTCCGGGTGGAGCCATAGCAGACGCCCCTTCCGATTATTTTCCCCTATAGGCCGTTCAGCAAAATCAAAGGACGCTTTGCGCAGGATTTCCGAAATTTGCAACTTCAAATCCCCTTAATGTATCCTGTTATGAACCAAAAATTTGTTACTGTCGGAATGCCTTTTCCGGAATTTAAAAAGAAGGCCGTTGTTTCCCTTGAAAAAGGAAAAGAGTTTAAAGATATTTCTTCCGAAGACCTGAAAGGCAACTGGGCTGTGATGTTCTGGTGGCCGAAGGATTTCACGTTTGTGTGCCCGACTGAAATTGCTGAGTTCAACAAGGCTTACGGCGAGTTCTCCGACCGCGATACCCTGCTGATTGGTGCTTCTACCGACAGCGAGTTTGTACACCTGGCTTGGCGCAACGACCACAAAGACCTGCGCGACCTGCGCTTCCCCATGCTGGCCGATACTTCTAAAAGCCTCGCCGAAGAACTGGGTATCCTCAACGCCGACGAGCGCGTTGCCTACCGTGCCACTTTTATTATTGACAACGAAGGCATCGTGCGCTGGGTTAGCGTAAACGACCTCAGCGTAGGCCGCAACGTACAGGAAGTCATCCGCGTACTGGACGCGCTGCAAACCGACGAGCTGTGCCCCTGCAACTGGCAGAAAGGCGAAGAAACCCTGACCAGCCAATTGGCTGCTGAAACTGCTTAGTCTCTCTCTTGATATTAAAGGCTATTTGCCGGTCTCTAAAAACCGGTGAATAGTCTTTTTTAATGCCTTTTACAACCCAAAAACAATTTTAAAATGCCGTATTCAAACGAAACATTGCAATCGCTGGTAGCCGACCTGCGCCTGCCCTCAGACATTACGAATCTTCCCGCCGAGGCGATGGAAGCCGCTGACAGCCGCGCCCTGAAAGACCTGAAACTCAACATTGCTGCCGTGTTGAAAAGCGCCAACATGAGCCGCAAAGAAGCGGTGCTCTTGGCCCTGGCAGCAGCCGTGAATGAAAAACACCGCACCCTGACCGAAGGATTTCTGGCCCTGAGCAAAGAGGAAGGTGCATCGGAAGCCGAGATTGCCGAGATTATGGCGTGTGTGTCGGTGATGAGCGCCAACAACGTGCTGTATCGCTTCCGCCACTACCTGCACACCAATGAAACCTACGCCAAGTCGCCTGCCGGGATGCGCATGAGCGTGATGATGAACCCGGTGCTGGGCAAAGAATTTTTTGAGCTGGTGAGCCTCGGCGTGTCGGCGCTGAACGGCTGCGAGCGCTGCGTGCAAAGCCACGAGCAAAGCGTGAAAGACCACGGTGCAAGCGAAGCCCGCATTTTTGACGCCATCCGGCTGGTATCAGTGATTAAAAGTGCGGCGGTGGTGCTGTAATAGTTCCGGAAATCTGCCTTTATTTTCCGGAATTTCCGGAAGCTAAAACCGGCTTGTTTCAAAAAACAAGCCGGTTTTTTTTATGCTGCAAAAAATAAAAGTCTCAAAAATTAGAATTGTATAAGCCTTGTTAATACATTTGGGAAAACTTATGCCCATGAAAAATTTATACCGCCTCTTTATCAATGGCAGTTTGTCACTTTTATGCGGGAGCGCCCTGGCACAAGGCACGCTGACTTCCGGAAATCTGGTGGTTTTGCAGGCCGGCGACGGCACCGCTGCCCTGGCCAACACCGGCAATGCCCTTTTTCTGAAAGAATACACCAAAACAATTGCCCCACAGGCCGCGCCAGTGAGCATTCTGGCTGTGCCCACAACCGGCGCTGCACGGCTGGTCATTTCCGGCTCCGCCGCTACCGAAGGCTTGCTGACGCTCTCCGCCGATAGTTCGCACCTGGTACTTGCCGGTTATGACACCTCGCTTCTCAACGCCGTTGCGCTGCCTGGCTCTTCGAGTGCAGCCATCAACCGCGCCGTGGATACCGTGGGCCTTTCCGGAAATTTTGGGCGCGCAGCCACTACAACTGCCTTTACCGGTAATAACATTCGTGCAGCGGTGAAAGGTGCGGGAAATGATTACTGGGCTGTGGGCGGCAACGGCGGGGTGCAATACCTGGGCAACAGCAATGCGGCGACGGCGCTTGGCACTACCGTTACCAATATCCGTGCCCTGCAGATTGCTAGCGGAAACCTGTACTTTAGCTCGGCGTCCGGCGCAAATACGGGCATTTCTAAAATTACCGGCATGCCTACGGCTTCCGGAACCGGTGTGGGTGCACTGCTTTTCGGCACCGGCGCTAACTCGCAGCCCGCTGATTTTGCCGTAGATGCCACCGAAACCATCGTGTATGTAGCCGACAGCCGCGCCAATGCCAACGGCGGCATTTATAAATGGGTCTTGTCCGGTGGCACCTGGGCTGTGGCCGATACGCTGGCGGTGGGCGCAGGCGCCCGTGGGCTGGCCGTGGACTGGAGCACTGCTTTCCCCACGCTCTATGCCACTACTACCGACAACCGCCTCGTGGCAGTGATTGACAGCAATTATGCAGCAGGCTACGTCAACAGCTACGTAACCATCGACACGGCACCAACCGGAGCCGCCTTCCGGGGACTTTCTTTTACGCCTAAATCCGCCACCGGCGGCTGCACCGCGCCCACACTCTCGCCCACGGTAACCGATGCAACCTGCACCACCACTGGCAGCATTGCCCTGACGGCTACGGGTGGCAGTACCATTGTTAGTTATAGCTGGGTGGGCGCAGGCGGTTTTTCGGCCAATACCCAAAACATTTCCAACCTCGCAGCCGGCAGCTACTTGGTAACGGTTACCACCGTTGGTGGCTGCACCGCCACGGCCACAGCAGTAGTTTCCAGCATTGCGCCCATCACGGCGACGGCCACCGCTGCCGGGCCTACTTCTTTTTGTCAGGGCGGGTCGGTAGTCCTCAATGCCAATACCGGTGCGGGCTATACCTACCAATGGTTTGACGGACCTACGGCAATTCCATCCGCCACAAGCGCTTCCTACACCGCTACCAGCAGCGGCGCCTATTCGGTTCAGGTTACCAGCGGCTCCTGCACGGTTGCCTCTATGGCCGTGGCGGTGAATGTGGGCGCGCCCTTGAACGCCCTCATTACGGCCGGCGGCCCGGCTACCTTTTGCCAGGGCGATTCGGTGCGGCTGCAGACAGCGAGCACAGCAGGGCTAACGTATCAATGGTATTTAAACGGTACAGCCGTTTCCGGTGCAAGCGATTCTATCCTGACGGCCAGCAGCGGCGGCAACTATCGGGTGGTCGTGAGCAACGGCAGTTGCACCGATACCTCGGCAGCTTTTACGGTCGTTGTGCATCCCAAACCAATGGCTACTATCACGGCCGCTACGGATACCACTTTCTGCCAGGGCGACAGCGTAACATTAAATGCAACCGCCGGAGCCGGCTGGAATTACCGCTGGGCCTTGGGTGGAACGGCCATTCCGGGAGCCACCAGCAACACTTATACCGCGCGGATTTCCGGAAATTACCGGGTTCTGGTGGTGACGGCTGCGGGCTGCGCCGATACTGCCGGGCCGATTCATGTAGAAGTAAAGCCTTTGCCAATGGTAATGGCAAGCTATACGAACGGACAACTTACCGTGCAAAACAGCGGGATGTACACCAACTTCCAGTGGTATCTGAACGGCGGCACCACGCCGGTTTCTACCAGCGCTACTTTTATCCCGGCGGCCAACGGAAGCTACGTTTTGCACGCCGATTCCAACGGCTGCACCGGCATCAGCAATGCCGTGGCGGTTACGGGGCTGAGCGTTTCGGCCATCTCCCGAAATCCATTCACCGTTTATCCCAACCCGGCTACAACAGCATTTGAAATCCTGCCGGTTGGAACTTACCACGTGCGCATTGCCGACGTGCAGGGCCGCACGGTGCTCCAAACCGAAACCACTTCCGGGGTGGATATTTCCCTACTCGCCAACGGCCTGTATGTGCTTTTTGTGCGCGAAGCGGGCGGAAGCATAGAAACGCCGGTTCGCTTGATTAAAAAATAGGCAGCGGATTCTGTGAGGACGTCCTCACCTATTCGTTGCAATAAAAAATGCCCTGTGAGGACGTCCCCACAGGGCACTTGCAAATGAAAATGGGCACTGGGGACATCCCCACAGGGCATTTGCAAAAAAATATAGGCAGTGGGGAAGTCCCCACAGGGCATTTGCAAATGAAAATGGACACTGGGGACTTCCCCACAGGGCATTTGTAAATGAAAATGGGCAGTGGGGAAGTCCCCACAAGGCATTTGGAAATGAAAATGGGCACTGGGGAAGTCCCCCGGGAAGCCGGTAGCGCGCAGGATCGCCTCTATTCCGGACATTTTCATTCCCCGCGCAGCTGCCCCAATGTCTTCCCCGTTTTTCTACGCCAGCGGAAACGTAATGGTAAACCGCGAGCCTTTATTCACCGTGCTGTCGATGCGGATGCGGCCGCCGTGGGCGTCAATCATCGCCTTCACGTAGGAAAGGCCCAGCCCAAAACCCTTCACGTTGTGGAGGTTGCCGGTGTGGGCGCGGTAAAACTTATCGAACACGCGCTTGGCCGTTTCCTTGCTCATGCCCACGCCGTTGTCGCTGATGCGAATCACCAGCATCTTGGCTGCCGACTTGGTGTCAATTTCCACTTCCAGCGGCACGTCGGGGCGGGAATACTTAATGGCGTTGTCGATAAGGTTGAAGATGATATTGGAGAAATGCACTTCGTCGGCCAGGATCACGGCCCGCTGGGCGCGCAGGTGCAGGGTGAGGGTTCCTTCCCGCTCGTTGATGCGCAGGGCCAGCATATCGGCCACTTTCCGGATAATCGCGTGGGCGTCCAAGGACACGCGGTCCAGTTGAATTTCGTTTTTCTCCAGCTTGGCGGCTTCCAGAATGGTTTCAATCTGCTTGTTCATCCGCTTGTTTTCTTCCAGAATCATCCCGCTGTAATATTTGATTTGCTCTTCGTTGGAAATGACCTTTTTATTCGTCAGGGCCGCCGCCGCCAGCGAAATGGTCGCCAGCGGGGTCTTAAACTCGTGGGTCATGTTGTTCATGAAATCGCTTTTGATTTCCGAAAGCTTGCGCTGCTGGATGAGCGTGCGAATGACCAGGGTAAAGGCCGCAATCACCACCAGAATCAGCACTGCCGCCGCCGAAATCATCAGCCCCAGCTTGCCGCCGTAGGCACTGGGCCGCTCCAGGTAGAGAAAAAGGCGCTCCTCGGCCCCGTCGGGCACGCCGGGCAGATACATTTCCGGCAATAACGACACGGGAATGCTTTTGGAAATCATCGTGGAATCAAACCCCGGCGAGGCCACAATGGGAAAATTATAGACGTTGATGACCGCAAACTCAAAGCTTTCGCGAATGCCATTGTCTTGCAGGTTTTTGTAGATAATGCGCTGAATGGTTTCCGGTTCCAGGGCCTGTGCCGTAAAGGTTTTGGCCAGCATCTGCTGCTTGTAGAGGTCGCCGCCCAGCACATCGAGGTAGGCCTGTTCTTCCAGAAAGCGGTCCTGAATGCCGGTTTTTATCTGCCGCAGCGCCGTTTCGAGCGAGCGGTTGTATTGCTCCTGGCGCACCTGCATGGCGCTGCGAATCCACTGCACCTGGGTGTAGAGGATGCCGAGTACCGAAAGAGAAATCAGGATAACGATAGCCGGGACAACGCGTTTCATACCCTCAAAGAAAAGACGCAATTCAAATTTTCGCTCCGCATTCTTTATAAATCTCTGTTGAACAACGCTCTTTGGGAAGCTGAGCGGGTGCAAGTATGTACCGCAGCGACTTTGTCATCCTGCAAAGGATCTCTTTAAATCTTCCTTTTTAAGGAAATAAAGAAGGGATTCTTTCAAGAATGACAAAGTCGCTGTGAACACTTGAAATATAACCCTCAAGGAAAAGACAGCTTTTGGGTTTAACATAGAAAAGTCTTTCTTATAGGCAACTATTTAAGTAAAAGAGCTGTTCTTTGGGGAACCATTTCCACCCTGTTTTGAAGCCGGTTCTTCAGGTTCGCCACCTCACCAAAAAATATAAAACGCACACTGCCGTAGCGGATCTTTCGTTTGAAGTAATGCCCGGCGAGGTCTATGGATTTCTGGGCGAGAACGGTGCCGGCAAAAGCACCACGTTGCGCTGCGTTTTGGGATTGATAAAACCCACCTCCGGCGAGATTCTTATCAACGGGCAGCCGTTTCCGCAGTCTGGAAAATCTTTATTGCGCAATATTGGTGCGGTGGTGGAGCGCCCCGACATGTATGGCTATTTTACCGGTCGGGAAAATTTATCGCTTTTCGCGTCGCTGTGTGATCCAAAAATGCCCGCTGCCCGTCTGGATGAAGTGCTGACGCTCGTGGGCCTGCGCGACCGCCAACACGACCGCGTGAAAGAATACTCGCTGGGTATGAAGCAACGCCTCGGCATTGCTATTGCCCTCGTCCACGAGCCCGACCTGCTCATCCTGGACGAGCCCACCAACGGCCTGGACCCGCAGGGCATCGCCGACATCCGCGCCCTGATTCTGCACCTGAGCCGCGACCTGGGCAAAACCGTAATTGTTTCCTCCCACCTGCTGGCCGAAATAGAACAAATCGCCACGCGGCTGCTCATTCTTCACAAAGGCAAAAAAATGCTGGAAGGTGCGTATGCCGACCTTATCCAACCCGCCGAAACGCGCGTGGCCGTTTCGCTGGCCGCTCCGTTTAACCTGGCGGTGTTGGAAAACACCCTGTGGCAGGCACATGTGGCCCCCGAAGCCACGCCGCAGGAAATGGTTTTCCGGACGGAAGCCACGCAAATTCCGGAATTAATTTCTTTTCTTTCCCAAAAGGGTGCGGCCATCGTAGCGGTGGATTCCCGCCATTCTCTTGAAGACCTTTTCCTTTCCCTCACCGCCTCATGACCCTGCTGCGCACCGAGCTTAAAAAGATTTTCCGGCGGCCCCGCACCTATGTTTCCTTTGCGATTGTGGCGGCGCTGGCGGGTATTATCCAACTGGCCCTGCTGGTGGATGGACAGTCGTTTGTGGATTTTGTGTTGCAGGGACTGGAAGAACAGTTTGCGTTTTCCGGAAAAATCCTCAACGGCTACCTTGTTACCTATATTATTCTGCAAACCCTGCTGGTGAATGTGCCGCTTCTGGTGGCCATTGTGGCGGCAGATGCCATTTCCGGCGAAGCGGCTACCGGCACCTTACGTTTACTATTAACCAAGCCTGTTTCGCGCACGCGGTTGGTGCTCACCAAATACGCTGCGGCAGTGGTGTACTCGGTGTTGTTGCTCGTTTGGCTGGCCATTGTGGGCCTCGGACTTTCCATCCTGTTTTTTGGTGTGGGCGATATGCTGAATCTGCGCAGTGAGGAAGTGGTATTCCTGCTACAAAATGATATGCTGTGGCGTTATGCGGCGGCGTTTGGGCTGGCGGCCTTGGCGATGGCCTGCATTGCCGCGCTTTCAATGCTCTTGAGCATTTTTGCCGAAAACAGCATTGGCCCGATTATCACCACGATGGGCATTATCCTGTTTCTGACGGTGATCAGCACGCTGGGCCTGCCGTTTTTCGAGGCCATCAAGCCGTGGCTGTTTACCACACACATCATTGCCTGGAAAGGCTTTTTCAGTGCGCCGGTGCCTTATGACGCGATTCTGTTTTCGGGCGGAGTCCTGGTTTTTTACATTGTGGCGTTCCTGGCCGCAGCCGTTTATTTCTTTCGTAAAAAAGACATTCAATCTTGAAAAAAAGCATTCTCTTTTTGTGCGGTGCACTCCTGCTGGCGATCCAAACTTTTGCCGGAAATCTTGCACCTACCGACCTCTACCAAAGCCTGCGCACCCGCGTGTTTGCGGTGAAAGACTACACGGCCGATGTGGTGATGAACATCCGCGTGAGCTTTATGAAAATTCCGCAGTTGCGCGGCAAATTGTACTTTAAAAGTCCGGACAAGCTGAAGCTGGTGCGCGAAGGCGGACTGAGTATTTTGCCGCACCGCACGGCTAACATGAGTCTTGCGGGATTGCTGCCGACCGGCGCAGTGACAGTGATCGACGCCGGGCAGGAAACGGTGGACGGCCAGCCGGTCCGGGTGTTGAAAGTGGTTCCGGAATCCGACGCGGGCGATATTGTGCTGACGAAACTGTGGGTAGATGAAGGTCGGCTGCTGATCCTGCGCTCCGAGACCACCACGCGCGACAACGGTACGTTTCTGATGAACCTGCGCTACGGCACATTTGTGGCCAGCGCCCTGCCGGATGAAATTCAGTTGCAGATGGACGTGAAAGACTACAAAATGCCCAAGGGCATGACAATGGACTATGAAGGCGGGACCAGTGCCTTGCCCGAAGAAGCGCTGAAAAAAGACAAAGGCAAGCGCAAGAAAGGCAGCATCCTGATTCGCTACACGAGCTATGCGGTGAATACGGGGCTGGACGACGCTTTCTTTAAAGAGAAAAAGAAATAGGTTTTCCGGAAATTTCCGGAAATCTGTGCGCTCCTACAACGCTTGTGCATTTTTCGGTTGGTGGCGTGAGCCACCTGATGTTTGTAGCGGCTTTACCACCTAACGTTGGTTACAGTATTTTTTCCCGGAAACGCTTTGCGGACAAACATTGGGTCGCTAACGCGACCTTTTCCCTTAAAACGGAACGGGCAACAAACGTTGGGTGGCTAGCGCCACCAACCCGAAAATCGCGCTCTGTTTTCCGGAAAATATGCCGCCTCGCGCCGCCCTTTTCCTGTCTCAAATCCTCCTAAAATTCTCTTTTTCCGTTTTGGCGATTATCTTCGGAAAAATTTTTCCGCTCCGGTTGTTGTTTTCTACCGTTTCATCCCAATGAAGCACCTTTTCCTTTTCGCTTTCCTGACCCTTTCTTTCGCCGCCTGTGATAAAGAAACTGCCACACCCAACAAGGCGTCGCAGCTGCGTGGCAAATGGAAAATATCGGCGTCTAAACGAACTTCTTTTTACTTCTATACCCAGCGCGATACCACGGTAAACTGGTTTCCCAGCCTGCCCGCCTGCTACAAGGATGACATCCTGACCCTGCGCGACGGCTTTAACGGAGAAGTGTTTTATGGTGCCGTTGCCTGTACGCCTGCTGAGCAAAACATTGACGATATTACCTGGCAGGTGATTCAAAAAGACACTGTGCTGGAAGTAAACAACGCCAAACGCATGTTCTTTGGTGCCGACCCGATGCGCGGTACGCTGGTGGGCGATATTAGCAACTCTTTTACCATCCGGTATCAAAACACGGAGACGGACACCCTCACCAACCGTCTCACCACGGCGACCTACGAAAACACCTACACGCGTCAATAGGCGCGCAGAAACTATTTGTGACCTTTTTGCCGCCTGCGCTGTTATAAGAGTTGCAGGCGGCTTTTTGTTTTTTTGAAAACGGCTTTTCTTCCAAAAAATCTCTCTTTCACCGGCGTAGCGCCGTCTTAGCTTTGCGCTCTCTTTTCTTTATTTATGATTCATATTACCCTGCCCGATGGTGCGGTGCGCGAATACGAAGCGCCGGTTTCTGCGCTGGACGTGGCAAAATCTATTTCCGAAGGACTGGCCCGCAAAGTGCTGGCCGCCGAAGTGAACGGCGAAGTGTGGGACGCTTTCCGCCCTATTGAAACCGACGCCAGCCTGAAGCTTTTGACTTGGGACGATGCCGGTGGTAAAAGCACCTTCTGGCATTCCTCGGCCCACCTGATGGCCGAAGCCCTGCAAAGCATTTACCCCGATACCAAATTCGCCATCGGCCCGCCGGTGGAGAACGGTTTTTACTACGATATTGACCTCGGCGACGAGAAGATTACCGAAGCCGACCTCGCCAAAATTGAGGCTAAGATGAAAGAATTGGCCAAAGCCGGCAGTGCCTATTCCCGGAAAGCGGTGCCCAAAGCCGAAGCCATTGCCCACTTCACCGAAAAAGGCGACCCGTATAAAGTAGAACTTTTGGAGAATCTGGAAGACGGCAATATTACCTTCTACACGCAGGGCGGCTTTACCGACCTCTGCCGCGGCCCGCACATCCCCAACACGTCACCGATTAAAGCCATCAAGCTCACCAACATTGCGGGAGCGTATTGGCGCGGCGACGAAAAAAACAAGATGCTCACCCGCATCTACGGCATCACCTTCCCGAAACAACAGGAACTGGACGAGTACCTGCGCCTGCTGGAAGAAGCCAAAAAGCGCGACCACCGCAAGCTGGGAAAGGAACTGGGCCTTTTTACCTTCTCCGAAAAAGTAGGCGCGGGCCTGCCCATGTGGTTGCCCAAAGGCGCGATGCTCCGCGAGCGCCTGCAACGTTTCCTGCAGGAAAAGCAAATGGAAATCGGCTACCTGCCGGTCGTAACGCCGCACATCGGCTCCAAACAACTTTACGAAACGTCCGGCCACTGGGAGAAATACGGACAGGACTCGTTCCGGCCCATCACCACGCCGCACGAAGGCGAGGAATTTCTCCTTAAACCGATGAACTGCCCACACCACTGCGAGATTTACAAATCGTCGCCGCGGTCGTACAAGGATTTGCCCCTGCGCCTGGCCGAGTTTGGAACGGTGTATCGCTACGAGCAGAGCGGCGAGCTGCACGGCCTGACCCGTGTGCGCGGCTTTACCCAGGATGATGCCCACCTTTTCTGCCGTCCCGAGCAGGTGAAAGACGAATTCAAAAAGGTAATTGAGCTGGTGATTTTTGTGCTCAATAGCCTCGATTTCGGCGAGTTTACAGCGCAGATTTCCCTTCGCGATAAAGTGAACCGGGAGAAATACATCGGCTCTGAAAAGAACTGGGAAATTGCCGAACAGGCCATTATTGAAGCCGCCGGCGAGATGAATCTGAACACTGTTACCGAGTACGGCGAAGCGGCGTTCTACGGGCCGAAGCTGGACTTTATGGTGAAAGACGCCCTGGGCCGCAGCTGGCAATTGGGTACCATTCAGGTGGACTACAACCTGCCGGAGCGCTTTGAGCTGGAGTACATCGACTCCGACAACAGCCGGAAGCGGCCGGTGATGATTCACCGTGCGCCGTTTGGGTCTATGGAGCGCTTTGTGGCCGTGTTGCTGGAACACTGCGCGGGCAATTTACCGCTCTGGCTTGTGCCTGATCAGGTGGCCATTCTGCCGGTTTCGGAGAAATACGAGGACTACGCGAAGGAAGTAGCCGCGACCTTGCGCTCCTATGAAATCCGCCCGACGATTGACGACCGGAACGAAAAAATCGGCAAGAAAATCCGGGAAGCCGAGTTGAGCAAGATTCCCTACATGCTGGTGGTGGGCGAGAAAGAAGCCGAGGCCGGAACCGTATCGGTGCGCCGCCACGGCGGGGCCGACGAAGGCTCTAGGGAGACAAAAGCCTTTGCTGAAGAAGTGAGTGCGCTGGTCCGGAAACAAATGCGGGGAAAAAGTGCCAATATTTCCGGCGCGACTGAGGAGGCCTGAAATTTGTAGATTACTTTTGCAACGATTTTTTTAAAACCATTAATGCAGAGACGCAGAGGAAAACCCCAGCCGCGCCGCTTACAGCGCGTACGCGAACACCGCCTGAACGAAGAAATTGACGCCCCGGAAGTACGGGTGGTGGGCGAAGACATCGAAGCCGGTGTCTATCCTATCCAGAAAGCCATTGAAATGGCGCGCGCCAAAGAAGTAGATTTGGTGGAGATTTCGCCAAACGCCGTGCCGCCGGTGTGCCGGATTATCGACTACAACAAGTTTCTTTACGAAAAGAAAAAGAAAGACAAAGAGCAAAAGGCGAAAAGCAAGCAAAGCGAGCTGAAGGAAATCCGGTTTACGCCGAATACCGACGACCACGACTTTGACTTTAAAAGCAAGCACGCCGAGAAGTTCCTGATGGAAGGCGACAAGGTGAAGTGCTACGTGCAATTCCGGGGGCGTTCCATCATGTTTCAGGACCGCGGCGAGCTGTTGCTGCTCAAGTTTGCCGAGCGCCTCTCCGAGGTTTCCACACTGGAAAGCATGCCGAAAATGGAAGGCCGCCGGATGATTGCGATTTTCGTTCCGAAGAAAAAGAAAGTGTAATCAGCTACTCCCAAGTATTTGAGAAAAAGCGACCTTTAAGGGTCGCTTTTTTATACCGCCTGATTTATTTCGGGAACTTATCCCAATTATATTTGCACGAATAATTTTTTGAGACATGTTGCTTGGTTGGCGTCGAAGTGCGTGGGCAGGTAGCCTTTTCTTTTTCAACAGTTTATCTGCCGCACACGCGCAGCAGGCGGAGTTATACGCCGTCTCGAAAGGCGCTATCGCGTTTGAGTCGGAAGCGCCCAAAGAATTAATCAGCGCCCGCTCCGAAGACCTTGCCGGTGTCGTGAACATCGAGAAAAAAACTTTTAGCTTTCGCATTCCCATCAGCAGCTTTCGAGGCTTCAACAGTCTGTTGCAGCAAGAGCACTTCAACGAAAACTATATGGAAAGCCGGGTTTTTCCGGAAGCTTCATTCAGCGGAAAAATCATGGAGTCGGTTTCTTTTACCGTTCCGGGAACCTACAAGGCGCGCGCCAAAGGGCGGCTAACGGTTCATGGATTTTCGGCGGAGCGGCTGATACCGGTAACGATTGAGGTAAAAGACCAGCATCGATGCCGCGTAACAGCTGATTTTACCGTGCCGCTCTCCGACCACAATATCAAGGTGCCGCGCGTGGTGTATGAAAAGCTGGCTTCCGAAATAAAAGTGCATGTAGATGCTACGCTGGAGCCGCGCAAACCTTAGCATATGGACTGGGTTGCTGGCACTGCTGCTCCTGGTTTGCCGCTGGAGTGGGGCGGCTGCCGGCGAGCCTTTTATCCGCGATTGGTGGCTCACCGAAACCAATATGCCTATCCGGGTAAACGATGTGCTGGAAGACGCCAACGGCTACCTATGGCTGGCCACCGAGCAAGGCCTTTTTCGATTCAACGGTACTTCTTTTTATCAATTGCCCGAATCGCGCGGCCAGGAAGCTACTACACTCGCCTTGCAGTCCCACGCCCTGCTTGCCGGTTTTCGAAGCGGAAAGGCGGCGCGCATTATTGGTGAAAAGCTTTTGCCGCTGACCTACCGTGGGCGCCAGGCAGACGCCGCTATTACGCATTTTGCGCAAATAGGCGCTCTGCGCGCTTTTGGTACGCTGGGAAGCGGCCTGTGGTATATGTTACGCGACTCGGCCCATGTTTTGAATGCGGTTCACCTGCTGCGCGACGATTATGTGTATGCGCTCCAGCCGCTGCCCAGCGGCGCGGGTTTGTTGCTGGCCACCGACCGAGGCGTGGATTTCGTGAACGCCGTTGCCGGAAAAATTCAAGCCGTTCCACTGGTGAAAGAAGGCATCATGCGGGTGTTGAAACCCATTCCAGGGCGGCCCGCCTGTTATATCGCCGGCAGTCAGGAAGGCGCGTGGTATGTCATCCGAATGGACAAAAGCCAGGACACACCCGTTATTACCGCCCATCAATTGCCGGCAGCAATTGCAGATGTGGCATTCATCGGTGCACGCCTGCTGATTTTTACGGAAGACGGCATGGCCAGATGTTACGAACCGCAGGGTGCATCCGCTGCCTATCGGGAAACCGATCGCTTTGAGACCGGTGCGCGCGTTATTCGCAAAGCCTTTGTGGACCGCAATGAAAACCTGTGGCTGGCCACCGCTACCGGTCTTTCGCAATGCAGCTATTCGTATCTCCGGCATATAACCCTTCCGCAGCCTTTTTCGCTTGCTGCCATTACCGCGCTGGCGTATGGCGATAACCGCATCTGGTATGCACAAGGAAATCAGTTGCGGGCCTATAATCTCCAAACCCGTCAGGTGGACATTCAAACCCGTCTGCCTGCGTCGGTTACCACTATGGCGGCTGACAGCCAGGGGCTTTGGATAGGCACGCTGGGCAGCGGATTGCTTTTCCGGACTTATGGAAAGACCGCCGTCGTGCACACATTTCCGGGCACCGAGACACTGGCCCAAGAACACATCCTGAATGTTACCACGCAGGCAAACCGCCTTTGGGTAGCCACGCTCAACGGGGTGGGGGAACTGGCTGTTTCTCCAGAAAAAGCAGCATCCATCCGGCGACATACCCACAAAAACGGACTGAGCGCCGATTATGTTTATCAGATTATGGCCGATGCACGGGGAGACGTGTGGATGGCTACCGACGGCGGTGGCGTCTGCCGCTACGATGGCCGACACTACCACGCGACCGACTCCGGGCAGCAGGGCCGCGCCGACGCTACGGTATATAGCCTGGCACAGGATAAATACCACAACGTCTGGGCGGCGACCTTAGAGCGGGGACTCAGCGTTTTTAACGGCAAGCAGTGGCGGGACATCGGTATGCAACAAGGATTGCAAAGCATCCGCACCGAGGCCGTAGCGGCCCTCGGAAACGGTAATGTGGTGGTGGCGCACGATCGCGGCGCCGACATCTGGCTGGCACAGACCCAGCAGTTCCGGCATATCAACCGCAGGCTCGGCGTGGGTATCGACAGCGGCGCGGCGCGGCTCAATTGCCTGGCGACTGACGAAGCCGGTAACGTATGGATGCCTTTTGGAAAAGGGCTGCTTCAAATAATGGGCGCTTCCCCGGCCCGCCTATCTACACCCGGCCTGGTCCTGCAGGGCATCTCACTCTATGGCAGCCCGCCTGCCCCGGACGCACATGCCTTTGCACCTGGCGAAAACAGCCCTGCTTTCCACTATGAAGGCATCAATCTGCTCAATCCCGAAAAGCTTCAGTATCGCTACCGGTTGGAAGGGCTGGCGCGGGAGTGGACTTATACGCGCGATGAAGCGGTGCCTTTTCATCGGCTTCGCCCCGGCGCTTACCGGTTTGTGGTAGAAGCTTCTTACAGTCCGTCTTTCACGAATGTCGCCCGTCGCGAATATCCTTTCACGATTGCGGCGCCCTTCTGGACTCGCCTTTGGTTTATCGCCTTGGCGCTGGGCGCAGTGGCCGCCCTGATTGTTGGGGCCGTTCGCATTCGAGAGCAAAACATTCGGCGGCTGGCGGCCCTACAACGGGCGCGCGTAGAGGCCGAATACCAACACCTCAAAATGCAGGTTAATCCGCACTTTCTTTTCAACAGCCTTAATATCCTCACCACGCTGATTCGTCGCGATGGGGAGCGCGCTATTGAATACACGCTGGCGCTCTCCGACCTGTATCGCCATGTGCTTCAGCACAGCCCCAACGACCGCATTCCGCTGGCCGAGGAATGGGAAATTCTGCGGCAGTATCTATTGATTCAGCAAACGCGCTTCGGCGATGCCCTGCGGCTGCAAACCGATGTGCCCGGCGCGGCCTTAACCAGGTTCTTCATTGTTCCGCTTACCCTGCAAATGCTGGTAGAAAATGCCATTAAGCACAATGTTGTCTCTGCCGCGCAGCCTTTGACCATTCATATCCGGCTTGCCGGAAAAACACTCCTGGTGCGCAATACCTATCAGCCACGCCCACAGCCGGAACAGGGCACTGGCCTTGGCCTTGCCAATATCCAACGCCGTTATGCCATGCTGGGGCAGGTTGTTTCTTATGGCATCGACGGCGATAGTTTTGTTGTAACATTTCCGCTTCTATGAAGGTTTTAATTATTGAGGATGAACAACTGGCTGCCGAAGGGCTGGCAGACCTGCTGAAAGCAGTAGCACCTCACGCGCAGGTGGTGGGCATAACGGCAAGCGTGGCCGAAACGACCGACTGGCTCGCCCGCTATCCGGCGCCCGACTTGGCACTGGTGGACATTCATCTAGCCGACGGCTCGTCTATAGACCTGCTGCTGCCGCGCCTGCAAGATTTTCCGGTCATCTTCACGACTGCCTACGACGCTTATGCGCTGAAGGCGTTCGAGAGCGGAAGCATCGCCTATTTGCTCAAGCCTATTCGTAAAGAAGCGCTGGCCGCGGCCCTAGAAAAACTCCGGATGCTGCGCAAAACCGCGCCGCTTGTGGAAAGCGCTCAGAAGACTTCGCCGCCCGCGGGCTACCGCAAGCGTTTCATGATTCGCTATGGCGATACCATCCGCACGCTTCCGGTAGCAGAAATTGCTTATTGCTACAGCGAGAATAAGGCCGCGTATGCGCGCACCTTCGAGGGGCGGAATTATTTGCTGGACATCAATATGGACGCCCTGGAAGAAACCCTGGACCCGGCGCAGTTTTTCAGAATCAACCGGCAGTATATCGTCGGCATACGGGCCATTGCCGAGATGAAGGCCTATTCCAAAGGGCGGGTACAGCTGACGCTCCAGCCCGCTGCACCTGCCGCGCTCCTGGTGAGCGTAGAGCGCGCCGCCGACTTTAAGAAATGGCTGGATGACGACCTCGGACGATAGCGCTCCTATCCGGCTGGGTGTCGGTTTTCGCTCTTTCGGGAAGCGCCTGGCCTGGTTGGGCCGTTCTGATTTCTAGGGTGGGGAAGAAGCCGTTTAGTTTTACTTCGGAAACCAAGCCCATTCCCGTCCTGGATATGCGTAAGAAAATGATTCTTCTTCTCCTGATAGCAGCAGTGGTCGTTGCTGCAGTTGGGGGCTATTTGTGGAACAAGCCCCGTCCGAAGGCCGAAGACCAGGCCGGCCTTGCTACCACAGCAGAGGCGCTGTATGCCGCTTATGCTGCCAACGAAACCGCCGCCAATGCCACTTATCTGGATAAGGTCATTCGGGTGCGCGGCAATCTGGTGGAGATTTCCAGGAATCAAGACGGGCGGCAGGTGCTGCTGCTGGGCGTGGCCGACCCGCTCGGCGGCGTGCAGTGTACCCTGCGCGAGGAGCAACCCGCCTACCAGATAAACCAGCCCGTAGAAATCAAAGGGTTCTGCAATGGCTTTACCACCGTTGTGGTGCTTTCCGACTGCGTGCCTTCCAAGCCCTAAAAAATGCTTCTCTTTATGAAACAAACTTTATATTATGCCTGCTTTTTGCTGGTTCTTTCCTGCGCTCTAGCTTGCAAGCACACGGTGGATGTAAAACCAGCTGTGCCCGCTGCCGGAAACGGGAATAACAATGGCGGCGGCAACAATTCCGCCGATACGGCGCTGTGCTTTGAGCGGGATATTCTGCCCATTTTCGTTTCCAACTGCGCCCAGAGCGGTTGCCACGATGCCGCTTCTCGCCAGGATGGCTATGTGTTTACATCCTATCAAACCATTACCGTCAAAAACTTTGTTGCCGGCAACGCAGGCGCTACCCAGCTTTTTGAGGCCATTACAGAAGACAAGCCCGAAAAACGGATGCCACTTGCTCCGGCTGCGCCGCTTACGGTGGCGCAGATTGCGCTGATAGAAAGGTGGATTAACGAAGGCGCGCGCAACACCACCGGCTGCGTTGCCGTCTGCGACACGGCTGATATTACGTTTGCCACCGGCGTGCAGCCCCTACTGAATACCTATTGCCGAGGGTGCCACAATGCATCGGGCGCTTCGGGCGGCGTGATGCTGGACAGCCACGCCGGCGCGTCGGCAGCGGCAGCCAATGGACGGCTTGTAGGCGCTGTGGCCCATGCCGCCGGTTACTCGCCGATGCCCAAAAACGGCGCAAAGCTGAGCGATTGCCAGATTACCAAAATCCGCAAATGGGCCGCAGCGGGCGCTCCCAACAACTAAAACCAACGGCATGAACCTGAAAATTTTTTCCCGAAAACTGCTTTGGATACCGCTACTGGCGCTGGCGGGTTGCTACTACGATAACCTAAAGGAGATGTATCCGGCGGCCCCAGGCGGTTGCAAGACCGATACTGTAACCTACGCGGCCACCATCCAACCCATCCTGCAAAGCAACTGCGCCGTAAGCGGCTGCCACAACGCCGGCGCTGCCGCTGCGGGCATCGACCTCTCTACTTATGCGGGCGTTAAGCCGATAGCCCTCAATGGCCGCCTGCTGGGTGTGGTTAGCCATAGTTCCGGCTATTCGCCCATGCCCAAAAATGGCGCGAAGCTAAGCGACTGCGTGCTGTCTCAAATTCAAAAATGGGTGGCCAAAGGCGCACCCGAAAACTGATTTTTTTCGTTTCTCTTAAAACAACCTTTTATCATGAAAAAACTCTTTTTGCTGCTGTGCTTTGCCGGCATGGCCTCTGTCGCTACTGCCCAGAAATACCTAACTCGCACCGGCAAGGTTACCTTTTTCTCTTCTACGCCGGTAGAGAACATTGAAGCGCTCAACAACGAAGCCGCCGCCGTGCTGGATGCCGCCACCGGCGAGCTAGTCTATCAGGTGCCGATAAAGAGCTTTCGGTTTGAAAAACAACTGATGGAAGAGCATTTCAATGAAAACTATTTAGAGAGCAGCAAGTTTCCGAAGGCTGTTTTTAAAGGCAGGCTGGAAGAGCCGACGCGCATCAACTACAAAGCCGACGGCGATTATCCGGTGCAGGCCAAAGGCGAGCTGACCATTCATGGCGTAACCCGCAGCGTGGTGGTTCCGGGAACGATTAGCGTGAAAAACGGACAGGTAACGACTCGTTCTAAATTCCTGGTCAAACCAGCAGATTATGCCATTCGCATTCCGGCAGCTACGGCAGGCAAAATCGGCACGTCTATTGAGGTTACCGTCAATGGGCTGCTGACGACCCGTTAACCCCCAACGTCTTATTCTCCAAAACGATGCGCTTTATTTTTTCTGCCCTGCTGGTCGGCTGTAGCCTGATGGCACAGGCGCAAATTCCCGTTCCGATGGACACCAGCCGCGACGACGGCGACGACCTGGAAGCCCTGCTGGATGCTACTGCCGCCGCCCAAAACCGCCGAGGAAAAGACTATACTACGGCCACTTTTAAGAGCACGCGGCTGGTTACCGGCCACAGCATTGAGAATGTAGGCGCGGGCGTGCTAGACTTTCGGATTTCGCACCGCTTTGGTGCAGTAAATTCTGGGATCAGCAACTTTTTTGGGCTGGATGGAGCCGTTACGCGCCTTGGCTTTGACTATGGCATTACGCCCTGGCTCACGGCGGGCGTGGGGCGCAGTAGTTTCCAAAAGGAATTTGACGGTTTTCTGAAAGCCAAAATCCTGCGGCAGACAACCGATAACCGGATGCCGTTTTCGGTTTCATATGTAGGCTCGGCCATGGTGCAAACCATGAGCGCCACTGCGCCTAACGGCGGCGAGTATTATTTCTCCAACCGGCTGTGCTTTGCCAACCAACTGCTGATAGCCCGCAAGTTTGGCCAGCGGCTTTCGTTGCAAATAGTGCCTTCGCATGTGCACTACAACGTCGTGGCTACGCCGCAGGAGCCGAATGATGTATTTGCCCTGGGAGCGGGCGGGCGCCTGAAGCTCAGCAATCGCATCTCTTTTAACGCGGAGTATTATTATACCTTCAACCCCTTGCCGGCAACCCGGAATGCGCTGGCGCTTGGCTTTGATATTGAGACGGGCGGACACGTTTTTCAGTTGCATTTTACCAACAGCACCGGCATGAGCGAGCGCACTTACATTGGGCAAACCACCGATAGCTGGACCGATGGCGGTATTCACTTCGGATTCAATATTTCGCGCGTGTTCACCATCGTGAAGCCAAAGGGGTTTGAAAATTCGCGCAACAAGATTTGGTAGTGCCAGTGCCAGGCAGGCATCGCTGGCGAAGAAGCCAGTGTGCTTTTGAAGCGAAGAAATTTTCTCTCAAAAATTCTGCCATCAACGCTTTAAAATATGAAATTATCGTTTTACCTTTGCGGCGTTTTCATAGTGATAGGGTTTATAGGGGCTGGCCTTTTCTAAGGCTGGCTTTTTTATTTGGTAATATTTCCGGAAATAACAGTGCAACGAAAGACCATTCGGCCGGTCTGTTGTATTTTCCCGCTTCCTATGCACCTCAAGGCTTTCCGCTTTCCCGTTTTTGCGTTTTTAGTTCTCCTCTCAGCGCTTCCGGCCGTTGCCCAGCCGCTTTCGGCCTTTGTGAACATGCAACGGCAGTTTCAGGTGTGGGATCGCGGCCTGCTGCGCAATGCCGATTTCCTACCCCCGGTAGAATACAAAATCGGGCGGATTGCCCTGCCGTTTCTGGATAATACGCGGGCTTTTAAAATTTATTACGGTGGCGGCGTGCAGAAAATCAACGACGGCTTCACGAATCAGTTTTTTGCCACCGATAATCTTGTGGCGTACCTCAACAGCAAGTCGCTGAACGTTTTTGACCGGGGCACGATTAAAAATCTCACCACGCTCACCGACCGGTATTTTATCGGCGACAGCGTGGTTTTGTTTCAGGACGGCATCCGTCAGGAATACAAAATTTATTACGACGGACAGGTGTTTCCAGCCGAGAATTTTCTGGCCCAGGATGCCATTCCCACCGCGCAGGTGAGCGATAATATTGTTGCCTACGTCAACTTCGCCAATCAGTTCCGGATTTTTTATGGCGGTGAACTGCTGAAACAGGAAGACTATGCCGTGCAATCCTTTGGCGTGGGGCGCAACAACGTGGCCTATATCGATGCCAACCGCCGGTTCCGGGCCTTTCATGCCGGAAAAACCTTTACGCTCGCTGAATATGCGCCGCAGTCCTACACCGTGGGCGACGACCTGGTGGCCTTTGTAACCAACGACGGCTATTTCAAGATTTTCTACGACGACAGCGTGCGCACGATTGGGTTTTTCCAGCCGGAATACCGTGTGGGCGACCACGTGGTTGCATATAAGGACGCAGGCGGCTACCTGCGGGTGTTTTATAAAGGAGAACTTTACACCCTGGATACATATTTTCCGGAAAAAATGAGCCTGAGTTACAACTCGCTGGTGTATGTGAGCCAAACCAACACCCTCCGGATGTTCTATGACGGCGAGATTTATGATGTGAGCTCCGGCTCCGACGAATGGCAGCTGCAATACGATGTGCTGCGCTACGCTACGGTGCCAAACGTGTACCGGGTGTTTTGGAAAGGCGAGGATTATTAGAAGTCAAAATAGCTTTCCCCTCTTCACAGCTTTCCCTTATTTTGTACTTTTGCAGCCCTTTTTCTATCTGAAAAAGACCTTAAAAATTCCGGAAATTTATGTTTGATAATCTCAGCGAACGGCTCGACTCGGCCATTAAAACCCTGAAAGGGGAAGGCCGCATCTCCGATATTAATATTGCCACCACGGTGAAGGAAATCCGCCGCGCCCTGGTGGATGCCGACGTAAACTATAAAATCGCCAAAGAATTTACTGATAAGGTAAAAGAAAAAGCCCTTGGCGAAAAAGTGCTTACAGCGGTTTCGCCCGGCCAGCTGATGGTCAAAATCGTAAAAGACGAGCTGGCCGAGCTGATGGGTGGAACTGAAAAGGAACTGAATCTCACGCCGCGCCCAACCGTCATCCTGATTGCCGGGCTGCAAGGCTCCGGGAAGACTACTTTTTCCGGAAAACTGGCCTCTTTCCTCAAGAAACACCGCCAGAAAAACCCACTGCTCGTGGCCTGCGACGTGTACCGTCCCGCTGCCGTGCAACAGCTTCAGGTGTTGGGTGAGCAGGTAAAGGTTCCGGTGTATGCGGAGCTGGGTGCCACCGATGCTGTTGGCATTGCCCGGGCCGCCGTGGCCGAAGCCAAAGCCAAAGGGTACGGTGCAGTGATCATCGATACCGCCGGTCGCCTGGCGGTAGACGAGGCGATGATGCAGGAAGTACAGGCCATTAAAGACGCCGTGCAGCCCCACGAAATCCTTTTTGTGGTGGATTCGATGACGGGTCAGGATGCGGTGAACACGGCCAAGGCGTTTAACGATCGCCTCGATTTTAGCGGCGTGGTGCTCACCAAGCTCGACGGCGATACCCGTGGCGGTGCGGCCCTTTCGATTCGCTACACGGTCGAGAAGCCGATTAAATTTGTAAGCATGGGGGAAAAGCTCGACACGCTCGACGTTTTTTACCCCGACCGGATGGCGCAGCGGATTCTCGGCATGGGTGATATTACTACGCTCGTGGAGCGCGCCCAAGCCCAGTTTGACGAAGCCAACGCCAAAAAGCTCGAAAAGAAAATCCGCCAAAACAAGTTTGATTTTGAGGATTTTAAAGAGCAGCTCCAGCAAATCAAAAACATGGGCAACATCAAGGACCTCCTGGCCATGATTCCCGGCGTGGGCAAGTCCATGAAAGACATTGATATTTCCGACGACGCCTTTGTAGGTATCGAGGCCATGATCAACTCCATGACCAAAAGCGAGCGCGCTAACCCCGACAGCATCGACGTGAGCCGTCGCCGCCGCATTGCCAAAGGCTCCGGCAAAAAGATTGAAGAAGTAAACGCCTTTATGAAGCAATTTGAGCAAATGCGCTCCATGATGGCCATGATGGGCAAGTTTAAAGGCATGCCCGGCATGGGGGGCGGCTTCCCGGGAATGGGCGGCGGAATGCCCGGTGGCTTCCCCGGTGGGATGCCCAAGATGCCATTTGGCAAGCGCTAAAAAGCGCGTGATTTCCGGAGATAAAATCCATGCAAAACGGAAGGCTTTTAGGAGCCTTCCGTTTTTGATTTTAAGAGGAAAGTTTCCGGAAAATGTCCATCTGTCAAGTCACTTGGATTATTCCACGATTATTCCACCGCCTTAATCCCGCTTTGCGTCAGCTCAATTTTGCGCTGTTTGTAGAGTGCACCCACCGCCATTTTAAACACTTTCTTACTCATCCCGAATACCTCGGAGATTGCTTCCGGGCTGCTTTTGTCGTTGTAGGGCAGGTAGCCGCCCGCTTCGCGCAGGTGTTCTAAGATCACATCGGTGCTGCTCTTCACGCGGTTGTGTCCCCGGATGCCGGGCTTGAGGTCCAGCTTGCCATCGGGCCGCACAGCGTGTACAAATCCCTTCAGCTTTTGCCCTACGCGCAAGGGTTCATACACATCGCTGCGATACAGCAGGCCGGTAAATTGCATGTCCACAATCACGCGATAGCCCAAGTCGGTTTCGGCCCAAACCATCATTTCCACCGCATCACCCGCCGACAATTCGTTGGTATGTTCGCGCAGCAGTTTCCCGAATTTTTCTGTTGCCGCCACGCGGCCCGTCTGTTCGTCGATGTAGAGATAAACAAGGTAGGTTTCGCCTTCGTGGATGCGGCTTTTTTGCTGCGAAAGGGGCAGGAAAACGTCTTTCATCAACCCCCAATCCAGAAAAGCGCCCTGCGCGTTTTTAGAAACCACCGTCATCGCGGCAATATCCCCCACAACGGCCTTGGGCTTCTGCGTGGTAGCTATGGGGCGGCCTTCGTTGTCGTGATACAGAAAAATGCGCAGCCGGTCGCCCAGTTGCAAATCTTCCGGTGCAAAGCGGGTAGGCAGTAAAATTTCCATCCCGTTGCCGCCATCGAGATACCAGCCGAAATCAACTTTCTTAACGGCTTCTAAGGTGTGGTACTTTCCTGCTTCAATCATGGTGCAATAGTAACGAAAGCCGGTGAGCAAACCACAATCGCATCGGTTTTAGATTTCCGGAAATAGCTTCCTTTTTTCCGGAAAAAAATCAGTTGCCCAGGTAGGTGCGCAGAACGGCGCAGTGATCTTCGGTGCGCAGGCGGGCAATGGCTTTGTCTTTAATCTGGCGCACGCGCTCGCGGGTGAGGGCGAAGCGCTCGCCAATGTCTTCGAGGCTCAGCGGATGCTCCACGTCAATGCCAAAATACAGTTTCAAAACATCCTGCTGCCGCTCCGAAAGCATTTGGATGGCAGATGCCACTTCGCAGCGCAGCGAGTCGTTGTGGGCCAGCGCACTGTCGGTCGCTTCGGCGTTGGGATTGATCATCACATCCAGCAGGCTGCCGTCTTCGCCTTCTGCAAAAGGCGCATCCACGCTCAGGTGGCGCGAAGAGCCGCTCAAAGTGTTCTCCACTTCTTCCAGTCCAATCTGAAGCAGCTCGGCTAGTTCTTCGGTAGAAGGTTCGCGCTCATATTCCTGTTCCAGTTGCGAGTAGGCGCGGCTGATGCGGTTGGTGAGGCCCACTTTGTTGAGAGGCAGGCGCACAATCCGGCTTTGCTCGGCCAGGGCCTGGAGGATGGATTGGCGAATCCACCACACGGCGTAGGAGATAAATTTAAAACCCCGGGTTTCGTCGAAGCGCTGGGCGGCTTTGATAAGGCCAAGGTTGCCTTCGTTAATCAGGTCGGAAAGGGAAAGCCCTTGGTTTTGATATTGCTTGGCCACCGAAACCACAAAGCGCAGGTTGGCTTTGGTGAGTTTTTCCAGGGCTTGCTGATCGCCCATCCGGATGCGCTCCGCCAGGCTCACCTCTTCTTCTGCCGTTAACAAATCCACGCGCCCAATCTCCTGAAGATACCTTTCAAGCGACTGGCTTTCGCGATTGGTAATCGACTTTGTAATCTTGAGTTGGCGCATCGACATAAGAGACCCGTTTAGAAGGTTTTAAGAAAAGAGGGCTAAAGGAGAACAGTTTCGTTAAATCAAAGCAAAACTAAGGAAACGGTTAGGGTCTTTCCAAAAAGAATTAAAAAGGTTTTAACAAGGAATATTTCGTTGCCCCCTTTTTTGGTTTATTATTACCCCCTGATAGAAAGGTTGGTGATTTTGAAATCTCGCAAACTTTTCTATTATTGCACCCCGTTCCTTTCACCTTTCTTCTTTTTGTCTAAGAAGGTTAAAAACTACCAATGGCTCAACAGCGCGTGATGTACACTTTGGAGTACCCGATCCGGTCTTCTCCCACGATTTTATATGAATTTCTGTCCACTCCCGTTGGCTTGCAGGAATGGTTTGCCGATAAAGTAGATCAGCGGGATAATACCTTCTTTTTTAGTTGGAATGGCAGTGTGGATACGGCGGAGCGGATAGAAGCTTTTGAGAACAACTACGTGCGCTACCGCTGGGATTACTACGAGCCCGACGAGTTTTTTGAATTCCGGATTGAAATCAGTCCGGTAACCAACGAAACCATCCTGCGCATCACCGATTTTGTGGACGATAAGTCGGAAATCAAAGATCAGGAGCGCCTCTGGAGCAGCCAGGTGGCCGACCTGAAACATCGCATCGGCGCCTGATTCTGACTCCTTTTTTTCCGGAAAATACGGCTCTTTCTTTCCACATTTCCGGAAAGAAAGAGCCTTTTTTAGGCCCCTTTTGGCGCTTCCTTTTTCCCATCCGGCCTTAGCTTCGCTTTTCTGTGTTTAAGAAGCTCCCTATCCTGCTGATTCGCAGCTTTGCCGGGCCGTTTTTTGCCTGGTTTTTCCTGACGCTTTTTGTGTTGGTGATGCAGTTTTTCTGGCTGTATATGGATGAGCTGATCGGGAAAGGACTGGCCATATCGCTGATTCTGGAACTGCTGCTTTACATGAGCACCACGCTGGTGCCGCTGGCCTTACCCTTGGCGGTGCTTTTGTCGTCTATCATGACCTTCGGCAACATGGGCGAAAACTTTGAACTGGTGGCGGTGAAGAGTTCCGGCATTTCCCTCAACCGCTTTATGCGGCCCTTGCTGATTACGATTGTGGGGCTGGGCATTGGCGCTTTTCTGTTTAATAACTACGTCATTCCGGTTGCCAACCTCAAAGCGCTTTCGATGCTTTATGACCTGCGCAACTCCAAGCCTACGCTCAACATCCGCGCCGGTCAGTTCAACAACGACATCCCCAATTTTTCCATTCGCGTCGGCTCGAAAGACAAAGACGGCAAAACCATCCGCAACATCATTATCTACGACCACCTCAACAGCTACGGCAACGACAAGGTGGTGGTGGCCCAGAAAGGCCAAATGCTGCCTTCGCGCGACGGGCGGCTGCTGGTGTTTCGCCTCAACGACGGCTGGCGCTATGAGGAAGGGATGAACGGGCAGGAGAAAACCCAGGTGCGGATGCACTTTAAGCAGTGGGACAAGGTTTTCGACCTGTCGTCGTTCCGGGTGAGCAATACCGACCAAAATCTTTTTTCCGGCGATCAGAAGATGATGAGCCTCGGTCAGCTTTCCGGGCAGATCGACACGTTGAAGAAGGTGGAGAAAAGCGTTCCCAAAACCACGCGCGGCTATCTCTCCTCCTATCTCTATCCCATTAGCAAGCCCGACGCCGACTCGGTTTTCCGGAAATTAGGGGCGAAAATTCCGGAAAATAAGCTTGTTTATCAGTCCAGTTTTGCCGAGATACTGCCCGCCGAGATGCGTCAAAGTACAATTCTAAGCGCCTTAGGCAATATGCGCAACGCGCAGCAATTGGTGGACATGACGGCTGTCAATGAGCGCGCCGACAAAGACCGGCTTTTACGCTTTCAGGTAGAATGGCACCGGAAGTTTACCCTTGCTGCTGCCTGCATTCTTTTGTTTTTGATTGGTGCGCCGATGGGGGCCATTATCCGCAAAGGCGGGATCGGGATGCCGATGCTGGTGTCTATTGTGTTGTTTTTGGTTTGGTATATTCTTTCCTTTACGGGCGAAAAACTAATTACCAGCAATTCGTTGCCGCCCTGGTTGGGTATGTGGGGCAGCACGATTATATTGCTGCCGCTGGCCCTTTTTATCATCCGGAAAGCGCGCAACGATTCGCCTTTGTTTCAGAAAGAGTCCTATGCCCGCATCTGGGCAGCCATCCGGTCCCGCTTTGGCCGCCGGAAAACCCTTCCCACTTAAAATAAACTTCCTTTGCCTTTTCCCCAACGTTCCCGCAATCTGCCGCGTTTCTCCACGCTGAATCCCTGGTTTTTTATCCCCTTTCTCCTCTGGGTGCTGGTAGGCGGTGTGCTGCTGGGCACTTACAGCCGGCGACAGCTTTTTGAAACCGTCAATACCCGGCATACCGAGGTTTTGGATGCGGTAATGAGCACGGTGACGCACTTTGGCAACGGGGTGGCTATTATCGGGATTTTGCTTTTGCTGGTGGCCGTGCCCCGGCTGCGCAACTGGTGGTATGCCATTGCGGCAGTTGCGTGTAATGCGTTGCCGGCGCTGGCCATTCAGATTCTGAAAGGCATTTTCAACGCACCGCGCCCTTTTGAGTATTTTAAAAACGACCCGTCGTGGATTCATTTTTCCACCGCCTGGGGCGATGTGTTGTATCACCACAGCTTTCCGTCGGGCCACTCCGGCGGGGCTTTTAGCCTGTATTGCTTTCTGGCCTTGCTGTTGCCGCCGCGCCACCGTTGGCTGGGGTTGCCATTAATCTTATTTGCCCTTCTGGTGGGCTACAGCCGGCTGTATCTGGCTGCACACTTTTTTGCAGATGTGTATGTCGGCTCTATTGTCGGAACTGTTTTGACAACGGCCCTTTTTTGGGTGCTGGAGCATTATCTGTACCGCTTCTACGGCAAAAACGAGGCGCAGATGAGCATTCACGAAAACTAATCCGGCTATGGCTGTTTATCAACGCTACGCGATTATTGCACTGCTGGGTGCGCTGTTGTTTTTGCCCGCGCTCGGTGCGGTGCACTTGTTTGATTGGGACGAAATCAACTTCGCCGAATGTGCCCGCGAGATGCTGGTTACCAAAAATTATCTGCAAATGCAGATCGATTACCAGCCGTTTTGGGAAAAGCCACCGCTTTTTATCTGGTTGCAGGTGCTTTCTATGAAGCTGTTTGGCGTGAATGAATATGCGGCCCGATTCCCAAACGCGCTGGTGGGCATCGCCACGCTGCTCTCGCTCTACTACGTGGGCCGGAAGGTCGCCGGCGAGCGTCGCGGGCTGCTATGGATGGGGTTGTACCTGGCTTCGTGGCTGCCGCATTTTTATTTTAAAACCGGCATTATTGACCCGCTTTTCAACCTGCTAATCTTCGGTGCCGTGTATCAGTTCTACCGGTTGCGCACGGCAGGGCGTTGGCTGGCACATGCGCTTTGGGGTGGATTATTCCTGGGCCTTGCGGTGCTCACCAAAGGGCCGGTAGCCTTGATTGTTTCCGGACTTTGCTTTGTGGTGTATGTGGTCTGGGCGCGCAGTTTTGCCGGTTTCAAAATCGGGCGGCTGCTGGCCTTTACCGCCGTTACACTGGTCGTATCTTTTTCGTGGTTTGCGGTAGAGGTAGCGCGCAATGGCTGGTGGTTTGTGCAGGAATTTATTTCCTATCAGGCCGGTCTTTTCGCTCAAAACATTGCCGACCATGAAGAGCCGTGGTATTACCATCCCATCGTCTTGCTCATAGGTTGTTTCCCGGCTTCGTTATTGCTGATTCCGGCGCGCAGTCAGATGGCCCATCGCCGCGAAACCCCGGAAAAAGATTTTACCCGCTGGATGTGGATTTTGTTCTGGGTGGTGCTGGTCTTATTCTCCATTGTCAAAACCAAGATCGTTCATTATTCCTCACTGTGTTATTTCCCTATTACCTACCTCGCCGCGCGCGAACTGGAAGCCATTCTGGAGGGTCGCAAAACGCTTCGCAAAGGCATTCAGATTGGGCTGTTGGCGCTGGGAACCGTTTGGGGATTGCTGCTCGTGGCCTTGCCCATTGTTGGGTTGAATAAAGAAAAGCTTATCCCTTACATCGCCGACCCGTTTGCGGTGGGCAATTTGCAGGCCAACGTTCCGTGGAGCTACTGGGAGTGCTTGTGGGGATTTCTTTACCTGGCTGGCATCTGGACCGCTTTATGGTTGTTGCGCCGGCAGCCCCGGAAAGGTATCTTGATTCTTTTTGCCGTTCAGATCATCGCCATTCAGGCCACGATGCTGCATTTTACGCCCAAGATTGAATGGTATTCCCAACGCGCCGCCATCGAGTTTTTCAAAAGCAAAGCCGGTCAGGATGTGTATGTGCAATCCGTCGGTTATAAAAGCTACGCACAGCTTTTCTATACCCGGAAGATGCCGCCCGGAGACGGCGTGCCGCGCACTGAAGGCTGGCTCCGCACCGGCCCGGTAGATAAACCCACTTTCTTTATTGCCAAAATCACCGAAAAAGAAAAGCTTTTGGCCGATCCGTTGCTGGAATTTTTGGGGGAAAAGGCTGGGTTTGTGTTTTTCAAGCGCAAGTAGAAAGGAACTCCTTTGGGTAGAAAAATTTCCGGAAAATCAAGGCAGATTTCCGGAAATTGACCCTAAAGAGCAGCTTCTGATTTTCGGCTTTTGCTACGATAACCCACATAAGAAAGCCATCGTATCCACGCCGTCAGCGTAATCGCAAAGAGCTGGAGTTTGAGCGCTACCAAACGGAATTTCACCTGCGCCTACAATGGCCTGAATACGGTCGTCGGTATGCAGCTTTTCCAACAAGGCAGCCCGGTCGGTATAAAACTGATAATGCAGCACCGAAACGGCGGAGAAGGGAAGCTCGTTTTCTACCAGAATCAGATTGTCGGACACCAGATACGGCACCTTGTTGAGCAGATACAAGGCTAAGTGATAATCGTAGTTATTCCGGAATTTATGGTGCTGGGTGACGTGCGGCTCGCCGTGAAGCACTTCCAGCAGCCGCGTCGGGTCGTAGCCTTCGGGCAGAAAAACCTGTGTGATGTTGCGGCAGCCCAGCCCAAAATAATCAAACACATCGCGGCTGAGCGCTTGCAGCTCTTCGGTGGTTTCATCGCCATTCAGCACGGCAACCGAAGTCCGCGCTTTACGAATCAAATGAGGCTTGCTACCAAAGTATTGTTCAAAATACCGCGCCGAATTATCGGACCCCGTAGCGATAAAAGCGTCGCAGCCGTGCAGGCGCTCCACAAACTGAATGCGCTCAAGTTCGGCTGCATTCAGGCTGCGCAAGTATTGTACCAGATGCGGCAGCAATACGTCATCTTTAGACGACAATTTTAGTTGCAGATAATGACCAGTCATAAAGCCACACAGAAAATCGTGGAAGCCAACGAGTGGGATGTTTCCGGCCATCACGATGCCTACGGTAGAAGGTGCTTCAGGCAGCTTGTAGCCTGCAATCCAATCGTGCAGGGCGTTTTTTTGAAGAAAGGCGCGGGCGATGTTTTCAGCGGCCAGCCGGATGCTTTCAAGGGTAAACCAGCCGTTTTTACGGGCGGCCAGATCCCGGGCTTCCAGCCATTCGGGGGCATCTGAAAGCATATAATCGCCCAGTTGGGTAAGCAGGTGAATTCGGTCTTGAATAAGAGTCATAAAAAGGTCACGTGCTGTGCGGGTGCAAATCGTAATTTTGCGGCACAGTTTTGAAGATTCAACTTAAGCTATGGCAATCAAAATAACGGACGAATGTATTAACTGCGGCGCCTGCGAGCCGGAATGCCCCAACAACGCCATTTATGAAGGCGGCGTGGAGTGGCGCATGGCCGACGGCACGGCTGTGACCGGCGACTATCAACTTATGGATGGCAGCACCACCCCGGCAGATGCCAAACACGCACCTGTAGCGGTGGATATTTATTATATCGTGCCAGATAAATGCACCGAGTGCCAGGGCTTTCATGAAGAGCCGCAGTGCGCGGCTGTGTGCCCGGTGGACTGCTGTGTTCCCGATGAAAACCACGTGGAAACGCCAGAAGAACTGCTTCTCAAAAAAGACAAGATGCACCTGTAAAAAGGCAGCGCCTACACTCTCCAAAGCCCGTTTTGTACTCCTGGAAAGCGGGCTTTTTCCGGAAATTTCCGGAAATTATTGGTCTCGCACAGTCCTCCAAATACCCCGCTTACTTCAGAAAACGTCGCATTTTTGTCTTTTGTTTTTATAATTAATACATGACCCTTTTAGACGTTGCATGCAGCGTCTCTACCTAATCCCTGCCTACTCTTCCACCTTCGCTGCAATGCGTTTCCAACTGTAGTCGGGGGTTTGCACCAGTTCGTCCATTCGCTGAGCCAATTTAGCCAGCACTTGTGGGCCGTAATGAGCGTTTTCAACTTCTTTTGTTTGCCCGTCGGAAAAAGTAAAGGTGTAATTGATGGATGGCATGTCGCTCAGAAGCCGCTCATAAGTGGTTTTCATTGTGTCCACGCGGGCGCTGTTGAATTCCTGAATCAAATTGCCAACCGCTGCCGGGGTGAATGTTTTTTCATAAATCCCTTCTTTCTCTACAAATTGTTTTCCGGAATACCGGACCAATCCATTGCTTTGAACTTCAATACTGTACACCGGACAGCGCCCGTAGCAATAGCCCCGGCTCATCTTTACGGCACTCACCTGGGAGCCTTTTTGAACAACCTTTGGGGCGGTTTGAGCAGCCGCTTTGGGTGTTGATTTACAGCTACGGGCTGTGGTGCCAGATGCGATAGCGAAAATAAAAAACAGCAGGGGCGCGGGAAGTGTCATCCGGAACGTTTTATTTTGAGGTGAAGGTAATTCAGAAGACAAAAGCAAATGGAAAGGCACCCCAGATTTTATGACCTTGCACTTACGTTTATTCCGGCAATCGGCGACAAAACGCTTCGGTCGCTGGTAAGTCATTTCGGGTCGGCGCAGGCCGTGCTGGAAGCGTCGTCCCAAGAACTGCTCGCTATTGACGGCATCGGGGCGGCACGGGTTAAAAGTCTTTTGGAAAATTTCTCGGCACCAGCCTTGCTGCGCCGTGCGGAAGAAGAAGTTCTTTTCACCGAAAAGCACGGCATTCGCATCCTGACCCAGCAAGACCCGGATTACCCCGCGCGACTGCGGGCTTGCGAGGACGCGCCCTACCTGCTGTATAGCAAAGGCGAAACGAAGCTAAACGCCGACCGCCTGGTAGCAGTTATTGGCACGCGCAAGCCATCAAATTACGGCATCCAGATGACCGAAAACCTGATTGCCGGACTCAAAAATGCCGGGGTAACGGTGGTGAGTGGATTGGCTTTCGGGATTGATACGGTTGCGCACAAACAAAGCGTACTGCACGGCCTGCCGACAGTGGGCGTTTTGGCGCACGGGCTGGACCGGTTGTATCCCGATAAAAACAAACCCCTGGCCAAAGAGATGATTCAGGCCGGCGGTGCGCTATTGACGGAGTTTCCGCACGGAACGGCGATGCACCCCGATTTGTTTCCGGTACGGAACCGCATTGTAGCCGGGATGTGCGACGTAACGGTCGTGGTGGAAAGCGACGTGAAAGGCGGTTCGATGATTACGGCCTATCTGGCGCACGGCTATAACCGCGAAGTTGTAGCGTTTCCGGGCCGGGTAGGGGATCCGCGGGCAGCGGGTTGCAATTTGCTCATCCGCCGCACCATAGCGGCCTTAATTACCAACGCCGAAGACCTGTTGGAAACCATGGGCTGGACGGTTCAGGCCGGTAAAAAGGCGATTCAAAATAAACTGCTCCTGACGTTTTCCGACGAAGAGCAAAGAGTGGTAGATGCGCTGGGTCGGAAAGAAAAAGTTCACTCCGACGACTTGCTCCTTATTTCCGGAATCGGAGCGTCGCAGCTGGCCGCTACCTTGTTGCAATTAGAGATGAACGGAGTGGTGCGGAGCCTGCCGGGGAAGAATTACCGGTTGGCGTAGGGCCTGCGGCGTTGGAAGCTAAAGTTATTGGAGCCCTTGGGCGTTGGAAAGCGCAGGAGCCGTTAGCACATCCGGTTGTAGAATTTTTTTCTGAATATTTCAATTCTGGCGCGAGTGTTAGCGAAGCACACTCGTGTCTATTGGAGCCGGCAGTCTGTGACTGCCCATGGAGCCAATCGGAGACTGGCAGTTTGGTACACACGGGAGCGCTTCGCTAACTCCCGCGCGAGGGAAGCATGAAGAAGTGTTCCGGAATTCTATACAAATTTTCCGGAAATTCCACCATCTAAGCCGAAGGCTCCAACGGCGCAAAGCGCCTCCAACATTATCCAACGCCCGAAGGGCTCCAACAACGCGAAGCGTTAAACCACTTCTCCTTCAATATCATAGTCATACGCCTTCGTGATTTTCACGTTCACAAACTCGCCGGGTTGTAGCTCACGGTCGGCGTGAATCACCACTTCGTTGTCCACTTCCACGCTGTCGTACTCAGTGCGGCCCAGCCAGCGGCTTGCTTCTTTTTTATCCACAATCACCTTCAGCGTACGACCTACCAAAGCCTGGTTTTTCTCAAACGAAATCTCGCTTTGGGTTTCCATAATGTCCTGCGCGCGGCGCTCTTTTTCCACTGCCGGAATATCGTCGGCCAGGGCATGGGCGCTGGTATTTTCCTCGTGGCTGTAGGTAAACACGCCGACGCGCTCAAAGCGCATATCTTCCAGAAACTGTTTCAGGTTTTCCACGTCTTCCAGCGTCTCGCCGGGGAAGCCGGTAATCAGCGTAGTGCGAATGGCGATGCCCGGCACGCGGTCGCGGATTTCGGACACCAACTGCCGCATTTCGGCCTGGGTAATCTGCCGCTTCATCGCCTTCAGCATATTGTCGGAGGCGTGTTGCAGCGGCATGTCTAAGTAGTTGCAGATGTTGGGGCGCTCGCGCATCACATCCAGCACTTCCAGCGGAAACTTGCTCGGGTAGGCGTAGTGCAGCCGGATCCACTCCAATCCTTTCACGTCGCTGAGGCGCTCCAACAGCTCCGCCAGTGCGCGTTTTTTGTAGAGGTCCAGTCCGTAGTAGGTCAGTTCCTGCGCAATCAGCATCACTTCCTTTACACCGCCGCGCACCAGCTTTTCGGCTTCGGCAACGATTTCTTCCATTGGCTTGCTCACGTGGCCGCCGCGCATCAGCGGAATGGCGCAAAACGAGCAGGTGCGGTTGCAGCCTTCTGAGATTTTGAGGTAGGCGTAGTGTTTTGGCGTGGCCAGGAGACGCTCGCCGAGCAGTTCTTTTTTGAAATCGGCGTTGAACTGTTGGAGGATAAACGGCAGTTCCATCGTGCCAAACCACGCGTCCACTTCCGGAATTTCTTTGGCCAAATCCTGCCGGTAGCGCTCCGACAGGCAGCCGGTTACAAACACTTTGTCCAGCCGGCCTTCCTGTTTCAGCGCCACCTGTTCCAGGATGGTGTTCACGCTTTCTTCCTTTGCCTTGTCAATAAAACCACAGGTATTTACCACCACAATGTTGTGGGCTAGCTTTTCGCTTTCGTGTTTCACCCGGAAGCCGTTGGCCGCCAGTTGCCCGCTCAGCACCTCCGAATCCACCAGATTCTTGGAGCAGCCGAGGGTAATGATATTGACTTTGTCTTTTTTAAGGGTTTTGTTTTTCAAAATGCGGGATGGTTCTGTTTCCTGACTTCACAATTACAAGGACTACTTTTTCCGGAAAAAGATCCGCAGTGGAACGCCCGAAAAGTCAAAGTGTTCGCGGATTTTGTTTTCCAGAAAATTCCGGTAAGGCTCCTTCACGGCTTCGGGATGGTTGGCAAAAAATGCAAACGCCGGGTTGTAGGTGGGCAGTTGGCGGCAGAATTTAATCCGCACGTGCATCCCGCGGGTCATCGGCGGGGCATAGTGGGCTATTTCCTTCAACATTACGTCATTCAGCTTTGCCGTTGGAATCTTGCGCTGCCGGTTCTCAAACACTTTCAGCGCCGCTTCCATGCCCCGGAAAATGCGGGTTTTTTCGGTTGCGGAAATAAACACCACCGGCACATCTGTGAAAGGTGAAAGCCGTTGTTTCAAAGCCTTTTCATAGTCACGCGGGGTGTTGGTTTCTTTGTTTTCTACGAGGTCCCATTTGTTCACCAGCACCACAATGCCTTTGCCTTTGCGGGCCGCGAGGGAAAAAATATTGATGTCCTGCATGGTAACGCCTTTGGTGGCGTCAATCAGGAGCATACAAATATCGGCTTCGTCCATCGCCTTGATGGCGCGGATGACGGAGTAAAACTCCAGGTCTTCGTGCACGTTCTTTTTCTTGCGCAGCCCGGCAGTGTCAATCAGCACAAAGTCTTTTCCAAACAGGTTGTAGCGGGTGTGAATGGAATCGCGGGTCGTTCCGGCAATGTCGGAAACAATGGTGCGTTCCTGCCCGATAAGCGCGTTCAAGAGGGTAGATTTTCCGGCGTTCGGCTGCCCGATAATAGCGATTTTGGGCAGCACCTCCAGCTCGGTTTCCGGAACATTTCCGGAATCTTCCTCAAAAAGGCGCTCGTCTATTTTCTCGGCGTAGGCCTCGGCGTCAAAGTCGGGGTCTTCAATATCAATATCCAGCTCTTCGGTTTCGGCAACCACTTTTTTGCGGTTGTGGATGGGCAGGGCCGGTTCGTATTCGTCGGTGATGTGAGTGGTAATTTCATCGAGCAACTCACCCGTGCCGCTTCCGGAAATCGCCGATACCATGAACAGCTGGTCAAAGCCCAAGCCGTAAAACTCCGTTGCGTCCAGCATCCGCTCGCTGTTATCCACTTTATTGACCACCAGAAAAACCGGTTTTTTGCCGCGCCGGAGCACCTCGGTAAACGCGGCATCCTGATCGGTGATGCCGGTTGTAGTGTCGGTTACAAACAGCAACAAATTGGCTTCTTCCAGGGCGATTTCTACCTGTTTACGGATTTCTACTTCAAAAACGTCATCGGAGCCCACCACAAAACCGCCGGTGTCAATTACGTTAAACGACTTGCCGTTCCAGTCGGCAATGCCGTATTGCCGGTCGCGCGTCACGCCGGAAATATCATCCACAATCGCCTTGCGCTGCTCGAGCAGACGGTTAAAAAGGGTGGACTTGCCCACATTTGGGCGACCCACGATGGCAACAGTAAAAGACGACATGACTTAGGAAGATTTACGGCAAAAAAGGCCGCAAAGGTACGATATTGGGCACCTCATTAAGTAGTAAATCATTTAAACGTAACTTTCCACGCTCAAAAATTATGAAAAAATTTCTCTACACGCTTTCCTTGCTCCTCGGCAGCGCTGCTGCCTTTGCGGCCCCGGGCGATACCACTATCATACAAACCTTTGCTGCGCAACCTTTAAATAAACCCGGTTTCTACGGCGCTTATGATACCACGGTGCAGTTTCCATCTGGCAGTCAATCCTACCGGAATATTTACATGACGCTGAAGCTGGGCAAATACACGTGTCCGCCAAGCGAGCAATACTGTGCTGCCTGGGATTACACCCTGCAATGCCTGTTAATGACACCCGGCGGCGATACCATTGAACTGGGCCGGCTGATTACACCCTATGCACAGAACGGGAATGCTTCAACACCTTCTAACTGGACCCGCCGTTACACTTACGATGTAACAGATTATTACCCGTTGCTGAAAGATAGCGCAACAGTCCGCTTGTTTTATTATGGCTATTCCGGCGGTTTCACGGCTGATGTGAAGTTTGATTTTGTGGAAGGAACGCCAGCACGCAATGTTACCGGCATTCAAACCCTGTGGCGCGGCGACTACTGGTACGGCAAACCGAGCGAGCCCATCGACAGTTTTGTAAAGGCCAAATCTTTTACGGCTCCAGCCGGCACAGTCAGCAGCGATTTGAAAGTAACCATCACCGGCCACGGCATGGATGGTACACAGAATTGCGCCGAGTTTTGCCCTAAAAACTATTACGTGAAGTCTGATGGCAGCCTCGTTCAAACCCAGCTGATCTGGCGCGACAACTGCGGCGAGAACGCGGTATTCCCGCAAGGCGGCACCTGGATTTACGACCGCGCCAACTGGTGCCCGGGTGATCAGGTAGGCGTGCTTTCCCACACCATTCCGGGGTTGGCTGCCGGCGCTTCCCGTTCGCTTGACCTGGATTTTGACCCTTACACTGGAACACCCGGTGGCAACGGCCTCTATGGGGATTACATGCTGACCGGAACGATGGTTTCTTACGGTGGCTATAACAAGCAGACCGACGCCGAGATCCTGGACGTGATTGCCCCCAACAAGCACGAGCAATACACCCGCAGCAATACCGCTTGCGGCAAACCCCGGATCATGATTAAGAACAATGGCGCAAACCCAATCACGTCGCTGAAAATTGAGTACGGGCTGGACAGCGCTGGCTATACGCCGTCGCAATACAACTGGACGGGCACCATTGCCCCGCTCCAAATGGCCGAGATTGAACTGCCGATCGACAACGGCGTGCGTAGCACGGCCGGTGCCAACAAGCGTTTTACGGCGCAGCTTCTGGAAGTAAACAATGCCGCCGACGCCGACCCGACCAACGATACCTTCCGGGTGACCTTTGACGCTGCGCCGCGCTGGGTATCTAAAATTGCCCTGCAGCTCAAAACCAATAACATGGCAACTGAAAACAAGTGGGAGCTGTTTGATGATGCCGGCGTGCTGTTGCTTTCCCGTCAGGGGCAGGCGGCCAATACCATTTACCGCGATACCATAACACTGGCTCCGGGCTGCTATAAATTGAAAATGTCGGATGCCGGTTGTGATGGCTTGCTGTGGTGGGCCAATCCCGGTCAGGGCACGGGCACTTTTGCCGTCACCAATGCGGCCAACCGTTTCCCGATTGCACTGACCGACTACTATGGCGGCGATTTTGGTTGCGGTTTTGAGCAGCAGTTTGTGGTGGGCGGTGCCCTGGGCGTGGAGGGTGTTTCCGGAAATTCCCTTAATTTGGGCTGCTTCCCGAACCCGGCCAACGATCAGCTGACCCTGGCCTTGGAAGGCGCGCTGCTGCATGGGCAGGTAGAAATTGCTGACCTTACCGGAAAAACGTTGTTTTCCGGAAAAGTTTCCGGAAATACGCACATTTTGACTACCAAAGCCTGGCCTTCCGGACTGTATTTTGTGAAATATACCCATCAGCCCACCGGCGAGAAAAAAGTCTTGAAAGTGGAAGTGGTGCACTAAATTGTTTTTCTATAATCAAAATGCCGTTTTGTGGAAACTTTCCGCGAAACGGCATTTTAGTTTCCGGCGCTACCAAAGACGCTTTTCGTAAATTTGTCTTCAGTAAAAAACAGTCCCACTATGCAACCCATAACGTTCACCGCCTACACCGAAGATGCTGCCCAGATTGAAGCTATCCGCGCTTTTATGAAAGCTTTGAAAATAAAATTTGAGGTGCAAAAAGAAGAGCGCCCCTACAATCCGGCGTTTGTGGAAAAAATCCTGGAAAGTCGGTAACAAGTGAAAAATGGCCAGGTTACGCAGGTAGCGAAAGAGGATTTAAAAGCCTTTTCCAGCAGAAAATAAGATATGGACAGCACCTGCGTTCCGGAGGAACGCTTTGTCGGTAGAAATTGAGTACAGTCACATCATCCGCGTTCCGGAGGAACGCTTTGTGCGTCACGAGGCAATTCGCTGGAACGCGAATCCTTCCATGAGCTGCTACCACCGCAGCCGCTATTTTTGCCCCTGTGAACAATCCCCGCATCCCGCGGCTGTTGCAGTTTTTGCAGGCCACGCCCAACGACCCGTTTTTGTCGCATGCCCTGGCGCTGGAGTGGATTAAAGAAGGCGACGACGCGCAGGCTCAAATGCTGTTTGAAAAAAACCGGCAGGCAGCCCCCGATTACGTAGCCACCTACTACCACCTTGGCAAGTTGCTGGAGCGGCAGGGCCAAACCGACGAAGCAGCCAAAATCTATGAAGAAGGCCTCACCGCGGCCCGCAACGCCGGCGACAACCACTCCTTCAACGAACTGCGCGGCGCGCTGGACGAAATTCTGGATTATTAAAATGCAGGCGCTCCAAAAAGCCTTCCAAACATTCTGGAAAGAAAAGCTTCGTCTCGACGGTGCACAGCCCGTGTTGGCAGCCGTGAGCGGCGGGGTAGATTCTATGGTGATGGCCGATTTGCTCCACCAATCGGGTTTCTCTTTTGCTATTGCCCATTGCAATTTTGGCTTGCGCGGGGCTGAAAGCGACGCTGATGCCGCCTTTGTAGAAGAGTGGGCCGAGGTGCGAAACGTGCCTTTTTTCCGGAAGGCTTTTGACACCCAGGCCATTGCCGATGCGAACGGGTGGGGGATCCAGGAAGCTGCCCGCCGGTTGCGCTATGAATGGTTTGAAGAAGTCCGAAAGGACAACCGCTTTGCTGCCATCGCCACCGCCCACCACGCCGACGACAGCGCCGAAACGCTGCTGATGAATCTGTTTCGTGGCACTGGCATTCGCGGGCTGCATGGCATTTTGCCCCGGCAGGGAAAAGTGGTTCGCCCGTTGCTTTTTGCAACTAAAAAAGAGATTTTAGAGTACGCCTCCCAAAACAAAATAGCGTTTCGGGAAGATGCTTCCAACCAAAAGAGCGACTATACCCGGAATGCCCTGCGCCACCACGTGCTTCCGGCCATCCAAACCCAATATCCCAACGCTTTGAAAGCCATTGCCGAAACGGCTGCACGCGTGGGAAGCGCCGAACCCCTTTACCAAAAATCGGTGGAAAAGCTGCGGAAAAAGCTGTTGGAACCACGTGGGTCTGATTTCTACCTGCCCATTCGCCTATGGCAAAAAACTGAAAGCGCCCACGCGCTGCTGTATGAACTGTTGAGCCCGTTTGGTTTTTCAGGCGCGGTGCTGGGAGACGTCCAAAAATTGTTTCAGTCGCAGTCGGGGCCTTATATAGACAGCGCTACGCACCGGATTTTGCGCCACCGCGATTTTCTGGTACTGACCGCCCGGCCCACCGAAGCGCCCACGGCAGATTTGTATCTGATTGAAAAAGGCGCTCAACAGATCGCATTTCCGGAAGGCAAGCTTTGTATGTCAACGGTAAAAATTCCGGAAAACCTGGTCACCATTCCGGAAATAGCCCTGCTGAATCCGCCTTTGCTGGAATGGCCCTTGGTATTGCGCCGCTGGAAGGCCGGCGATTATTTCTACCCGATTGGGATGGAAGGCAAAAAGAAAAAAGTCGCACGTTTCCTGATCGACCAAAAACTGTCGTTAGCCCAAAAAGAAAAAGTGTGGGTGCTGCAATCCGGCGCGCGCATCGCCTGGGTCGTGGGGATGCGGCTGGATGAGCGTTTTAAGGTGAAAGCAGGAGACAGCCAGATATTGCAAGTGCAGTTTTCAAATCGATAAGGCGTTTTCCCGGAATCAAGTACCCAGAATAGCTAAATTTCCTTCCCCAGCAATCCTTGGAGCAGACGCTGCCATTGCAAATCCGAAAAACCGGCTACGCCCGCCCAGGCCACAACCGTATCGCGCAGCCCCTTCCAAAAGCCCGGCGCTTCTTCATTGGGCACTTCGCCCCGGCCAAAATAGTATGCGGTAAGCGTTTTCCCTTCAAGGTGCAAAACCCAGGTAGAAGTGGCTTCGCGGCTGAAAAAATGCGCCGTTTCGTGGCCGGGCTTTTCCAGATCCTCAGTCGGGCGCACGCGCAGGCCAATGATTTGTTCGTCATTTCCGGAAATTTCTTCCAACGCTTCTATTTTCACCCAGTCATAATTGTCGCCGGGCAGGGGAATGTCGATTTTGAGATAATCGCCCACCGTTACTTTTCCCCAAATTTCGGTGCAATCGGCTCGAAACGGCTGAAAGGCAGCCCCGAAATTGCCCGTTAGCCCGGCCCATTGTTGCGGGTGCAGCAGGCGGTCTTTGGCTTTCTCAAAAGCGGCTTTGGCTTCCGCCTGCGTTGGATACGCTTTTTGTTCGGATAGCTCTTTGTGGGGCTTGTCGCCGGTGGGTGGGACTATTTTAGCCAGAAAAGAATAAAGCAAGGCAGATTTTTTCACAGCAATCGGTTTTAAGTCTTGCGTAGTAATTTGGGGCCAACGGCGGTGATTTTCCTCACAGTTGTTACAGATGGATTTCCGGAAAAATTTCCAGAAGGTTTCTGTGGAAATCGGTGACTTCTGTGAGCTGACTTTTTTCAGCAGATATTTTCCCGCTCCAAAATCATTACTTTTTTCCTTGAAAACCAGCCAGCTTTTTCAAAAACTCGTTCTCCTTCTGCTGCTGTCAGCGTTTTCAGCCAGCCTGAATGCCCAGCCATTTCCCGCCGAAAAAGACACAGCTTTTTCCACGCATTCCTCTGTTCCGGTCCTGGCGCTCAATTCCCGGAAAACGGCGTATCTCCACACGCTCGGCCTGGTCTGGGGATTCCTGAAATATTACCACCCCGCTGTTGCTGCCGGGCGCTACAACTGGGACAATGAATTGTTTCGTTTTCTCCCCCTGTACATCGCTGCTGTGGAGGACACCCCGCAGCGCGACGCCATGCTGTATGGTTGGGTGAAAAGTCTGGGGCCGGTGGAAGCAGGGCCTGTGACAGCCAATCCACAAAACGCAAAACTCACGCCCGATTTGGATTGGATTCAGACATCTGGGTTTTCGGAGTCGCTGCGAAAAGCTTTAATGGAAATTCAACGGGCGAAGCGACCCAAAGAGCAATATTACGTGCGCCTGCATCCAGGCGTGGGTAACCCGGAATTCTTACATGAAATCGCCTACGACAAGGTAGCACTACCAGATGCCGGGCTGCGGCTTCTCGCCCTGTATCGCTACTGGAATATGGTACAGTATTTCTTTCCCTACAAAAATCTGATTGAGGAAGATTGGAAAGAGGTCCTGGGCGAAATGATCCCCAAATTTGCTGCCGCTGAAACCGATACTGCTTACGTTTTTACGATGCAGGAGTTGATTGGCCGCATCCACGACACGCACGCCAATATCTGGGGTGGAACACCCATTCTAAAAGGCTATTTTGGGAAGCTTTTTCCACCGGTTGAACTGGCGATGCTGGACAGCCAACTGGTCGTAACCGGCTATGTTTCTGACAGCCTCGGAGCGAAAAATGGCCTGTTGCCCGGCGATGTGATAACGCATATCAACGGCCGGCCGGTTTTGGAGATTTTCAAAGAGAAAAAAGTCCGGTTTCCGGCATCCAACGAAGCGGCGCGGGCGCGAAATTTTGCAGATGCGGCCTTGCGGAGTAATGATTCTACAGTGTCAGTTACGTTTGAGCGTGCAGGAAAATCGAAAACGAAAGCAGTCTTTTTATACGACCGCGAAATGCTTTATGGGAATGTAAAACCGGCTTCAAAAGAAGTGATGTTCCGGATGCTGCCCGGCAATATCGCCTACGTGAACAACGGCCTGCTGCGTCGCGATAAGCTGGTTACCCTTTGGACCAAAATTCAAGGCTCCCACGCGCTGATTATCGACGACCGCAACTATTCCTCCGAGTTTGTGATTCACGATTTCTGTAACTACCTGTTGCCTAAGCCCACCGTTTTTTTTCATCTTACGCAGCCTTCTCTGGCTCAACCCGGCCTTTTTGTGATGGAAACTGCTCCACCGACCGGAAAATCCAACAAAGACTACTATAAAGGCAAAGTGGTGATTCTGATGAACGAAGAAACGCAAAGCAGCGCCGAGTTTCATGCCATGGCCTATCAGACGCATCCAAATGCAGTGGTAATCGGTTCGCAAACAGCGGATGCCGATGGCAATGTATCCCATATTATCCTGCCGGGCGGTCTGAAAACCATGTTTAGCGGCATTGGAATCTATTACCCCGACGGAGGCGAAACCCAACGTGTGGGCGTAACGGTGGATATTGAAGTGCGGCCTACGGCGGCGGGCCTCGCGGCGGGCAAAGACGAGGTTTTGGAGCGGGCCGTGGAGTGGATTCATTCCGGAAAATAAGAAAGATGAAAAATGGATTTTCCGGAAATTTCGCAGCGATGGGTAGAGACAAGGCATGCCTTGTCTCTACAACAACGGAATAATGAAGGGCTCCATCCAATTGAGGCCTCAACCTTGATTTTCAAAACCCGTTTTTCCGGAAAATAAAGCCTCCTTTACCTTCGCGGCCTTGTGACTACCATCCTTGCCATAGAATCGAGCTGCGACGAAACGGCGGCGGCGGTGATTGCCGACGGAAAAATCCGGAGCAACGTGATTGCCACCCAGGAAATCCATTCCAAATACGGCGGGGTGGTTCCGGAAATGGCGAGTCGCGCCCATATGGAAGCCATTGTGCCGGTGGTGCTGGAAGCGTTGGCAAAAGCGGGCGTTTCCAAAAAAGATTTAGACGCGGTTGGATTCACGCAGTCACCGGGCCTGATTGGTTCGTTGCTGGTGGGCGCTTCGTTTGCCAAGTCGTTGGCCATGGCGCTGAATGTGCCGTTGCTGGCCGTGAACCACATGCAGGCGCATGTTTTGGCGCATTTCATCGACGACCCGAAACCACAATTTCCGTTTTTGTGCCTTACGGTTTCCGGCGGGCACACGCAGTTGGTGCTGGTACGCGATTATCTGGATATGGAAATCGTGGGCACCACGCTCGACGATGCTGCGGGCGAAGCCTTCGACAAAACGGCCAAAATGCTCGGCCTGCCGTATCCCGGCGGCCCGCTGATTGATAAATACGCCCGTGAAGGCAACGGCGAAAAATTCTCTTTCCCGATTGCGCAGATTCCGGGTTTGGACTATTCTTTTTCCGGTATCAAGACGGCGATTTTGAATTTCCTGCAAAAAGGGAAAAAGGTGGATCCGGACTTTGTGGCCCACAACCTTTCCGACATCTGCGCCTCGGTGCAGCACACGATCATTAAAACCTTGTTGCAAAAATTAGTAAAGGCGGCGGAACAATACGAGGTGCAAAATATCGGGATTGCCGGGGGCGTTTCGGCGAATAGCGGGCTGCGGAAAGCCATCGAAGAACTGGGCGCAGAGAAAGGCTGGTCGGTGTTTATTCCTGATTTTCAGTATTGCACCGACAACGCTGCGATGATTGCGATCACGGCGCACTACCAATATCTTTCCGGAAAATTTGCGGGGCTGGATGTAGAGCCGTCGGCGCGGGCTTTATTTTAAGAGAATGCCTAAGGATTTTTTTCGGTTTAAAGCTTTCACTGTTCAGCAAGACCGCTGCGCGATGAAGGTGAGTACCGATGCGTGTTTGCTGGGCGCGTGGGCACCGCTTGAGGAGATTTCCGGAAAAGTGCTGGATATTGGCGCAGGAACGGGCCTGTTATCGCTAATGCTGGCGCAGCGGTTGGAGAAACTCAAAATCACCGCGCTGGAAATTGACCCGGAAGCAGCGGCACAGGCAAGGGGGAATGTAGCCAAAAGTCCTTTTGCAGATCGGATAGAAGTGGTGTGCGAGGATATTAGAGCCCACCATCCGACAACCTTGTATGATGCCATTATTGCTAATCCACCATTTTTCCAAAACAGTTTAAAAGGTCCGGATGCCGCGCGGAATGCCGCCCGTCATAGCGATGCGCTTTCGCTGGAAGACTTATATGCCTCGGTGTTGCGGTTCTTGAAACCGGATGGGCTTTTTGCTTTGCTGTTGCCGGTGGAGGCTCAAAAAGCATGGGAAAAGGGGTTGATTTCCGGAAAATTGAGCTTGCGGGAAAGGGTTTTTGTCAAGCCTTTGCCCTACAAAGTGCCGAACCGGGTGCTGAGTTTGTACGGGAAAGGCGAATTTTTCGGAAAATCGGTTATCTCAGAGCTGGTGATTTATGAGGAATACGGAACCTACACGGCAGCTTTCCGGAAACTGTTAGCGCCGTTTTATTTGCACTTATAAGCCTCCAAATTTTCCGGAAATTTCACTAAAAAGGCGCTTAAAAAAGCGCCTGGAAGGGGTGGCCCCGACAGGAATCGAACCTGTATCTAAAGTTTAGGAAACTCCTATTCTATCCATTGAACTACGGGGCCGGAAAGGGGCGGCAAAGGTAGTATTTAAGAGGTATCGTTGTACGCTGTATTCAGCAAATAACCCAATGCCTTTTGTGAGTATTGTTAATGTGTGTTTAATGTGAATGAAACAATTAATGCGCATTAAATTGATTTGCTTCTCTTTGTGCATTTGCAAAAAGTGAAACAACACAAATTTTACGCTCAGCATGCCAATATTTTTGTTTAATAATCACTATTCCTTTTGGTCGTATTTGCTCGTAAGCTACCTTTGCCGCCCTGTATTCTATAGGATTGTCAAACCCTTTAATGGGAGTGAGGTGGCGAAGCCATGCCTATTAATACCAAAGAGAAGGGAAGTGCGCTAATTTGATGTAGGAGTGGTTTCATTTCAATCTCGACTCTCTTCTTTTAATTATACATATGAAACAAGCATTGTTTTTTGTTGGTTGGCTTTTGTTGCTCACCTCCTGTAAGAGCTACAAAAATGTGCCTTATTTTAAGGACGTTCCGGATACCATCCGAAATGTTTACACATCTCCTTTGAGTTCTTTGCAAGAAATCCGAATTCAGCCAGATGATATTATTCAGGTTTCGATACAAACGATCGACCCTCAAGTTAATGAAAAGCTCGCTGTTGGCAATGGCATGAGTTACACAACGCAGCCATCTTCTTCTTTTTCGCCGAATTCCGGAATGGGTGCTAATGGCTATCTGGTTGATAAAAAGGGATTTATAGAAATGCCGCTTACTGGCCGTATCCATGTGGGGGGGCTTACTACAGAGCAAGCTCGGGATTCAATCTATCGTCGGGCTAGTGTATATTATAAAGCCCCTGTAGTGAATGTTAGGCATGCCAATTTTCAGATTACCATACTAGGGGAAGTTACCCGGCCTGCTACTTATATTGTACCAAATGAGCGGGTCGATGTGCTTCAGGCTTTAGGGATGGCAGGTGATCTCACTATTTATGGGAAGCGGGAAAATGTAATGGTAATCCGGGAAGAAGATGGGCAAAAAACGTTTGCACGGCTTAACCTGAATTCTTCTGATATCTTTCAATCACCCTATTTTCAGCTGCGCCAGCGCGATATTGTGTACGTGGAACCAGCTAAGAGCAAAGCTGCGAACACTGATGCCTCTCAAACTCGTACTATAGCACTCATAAGTACGTTTACCTCTGTGCTTATTGTTTTATTCAGCCGCATCAATTTTAAATAATATATCTACCATCTGAAATAATATGTATCAGCGTCAGCAAATACCGGTAGATATGTCTGGAATGGATTTCCAGAGTCGCGAGGAGTCTGCTTTTAATATACACAAAATCATTGGTAAGTTTACGGCTTACTGGCCTTGGTTTTTGGGGTGCCTGATGGCGGCCTTAGTGATTGCTTTTTTATACCTGCGATATAGCACGCCTTTATATAAGGTCAATGCCAAGATTCTGGTGCAGGATGACAAGAAAGGGGCCGGCCTTCCTGACGCCAATGTGTTGGAAGGATTAGGCATCAGTGGTGGTAAAAGCAATGTAGACAACGAGCTGGAAATTATCAAAAGCCAGACGCTCATGGAACGGGTGGTTGAGGGCCTGCAGCTCAACGTATCCTACTTTTATACAGGGCACATCAAGGAAACGGAAGTGTATGAGGGGCGGCCCTATAATGTTTGGTTTTTGTCTTTTGCTGATGATTCTATACACAAACCCGAGAAATATCATATTAAAGAAGAGTCTGGTGGGTATGTCTTGGAAGGAGATGGATATAAATGGAAAGGAAGATTTGATGTTCCGCTTCGTCTTCCAATGGGGGACATGGTGATCACCAAAAGAGCCTCAACGGTTGAAAAGGCTCAAGATAATTATATACAGGTTACCAGTATGGAAGCTGCTGTGGGCAGTTATATGTCTTCTTTGAGTGCGACGCTTCCGAACAAGCAGGTGAGCACCATTGCCCTGACTTTGCAGACAGCCGTTCCGGACAAAGGCGAGGTGGTGCTCAACCGCTTGATTGCAGAATACATGCAGGCCAATGTGG
>JAEWBT010000008.1 GCA_023391015.1 Bacteroidota bacterium | reverse complement strand
GTGCACATGGGTATAGGCGGCTTTAAAGTCTTCGGCGCTGTTGTTTTGCGGTCCCCACGGATAGCGGTAGGGGTCGTTCATCTCGTGGGCCCAGCGTAGGATAATGGGGCTTTTGATTTGCCGGGCCTGCAAAGCCCACTGCCGGATGTAATCATCATAAAGACCGGCGGCCACGTCTTTCAACCCTTCTTTGTCGCGCTCGGCAGCTGGCCGCAGGGCTGGCATCGCCGTGCCGTCGAAAGCGCTGAGCCACGGTTCCCATGTAATCGACGGGATGGAGCCTAACTGCACAATCGCCTGTACTTTTTCTTTCGGGAAAGCACCGTCTTTTTTGTTGCCCCAGGCCGTATAGATATGAATCACGGGAAGAGTGGTATGCAGGGTGTCTTCCAGATTGATGATGGGTTGAAAGTTGGCTACAGCGTTATTGTCATACGCGCCGAAAATGATTTTGTCGGCTGCTATCAGCTTGGCCTTATTGGCCTTGTAGGGTTGCAACCATTGAAGCTTATCCGTTCGCTTTTCGGTTCTTTTTTCCAGAATCATATTGGATTCTATGCTTTCTACGGCATCGCTGGCTTTGCTGAGTACGGTTTCCACTGGCCCTTTTGCTTCGTTGCCGGCCCGGCTCAGGCCATACACCACGCCCATGCCCAAAACCAAAGCCACTACCACGTAGATAATCCGGATGATTTTTGTTTTAGTCATAAAAAGACTATTTGATTTGAGTGACATCAACAGAATCCCAGGCGTCTTCGGTGCTGATGTTGTTGGAAGACATGGCTGCGTAGATGCCGCCGATGCTCATGGTGAGGGAAAGGGTTGCAAAGCCCAGCATGGCCCACACAATCTGGCGGGTGGCAAGCAGGTAGGTTTCGCTGGCTACAAACCGGCGATAGTAAAAAAGAATCCCCAAGGTAATTACAAAAAAGATAACATGAACTACTAGGGGACGGGCGAAAGGCGTAAAGTAGCCTTTTACAGCCCGTTTGGCCGTTGGGATATAGGGAATGTCGGCATTCACAACGCCCAGTAAAAAGCCCAGCAAAAACACCGGCCAGCAGGCATATTTCAGGATCATGCCCCGCCAGTGCAGGCCGCGTTCGGTTTTCCGGTGGCCCAGCCATTTCTGGACATACAGATAGATGGCCACTGCGATCACCACAATAGGCAGCCCGTAAAGCAAAAATTCCGTGAAGTCCATCCGTGCAGCATTAAGCTGAGTCAGGAAAAATAAAAACGGAATCAATGTGAAATAAAACGCCGTAGCGCCTACCAGATAGTAGGTCGTGATGCCCAGATAAGAAAGCCGTTGCCAGCCGGTGAGGTTTTTGAATAAGCGGGGCACTTCGGCGAAAAGCACCTCGAACAATCCACGACTCCACTTTAACTGCTGCTTGCAAAAGCTGCCGAAATCTTCCGGAACCAGCCCGCGGCTCACCACCACCGGATTATACACCGACTTCCAGCCTTGCGCATGAATCCGGATAGACGTAATCAGGTCTTCCGCTAGTCCAATGCCGTGCCCACCAATACTTTCCAATGCTGCCCGCCGAAACGTGCAGTTGGCCCCAATAGCGACTGCGCCGCCCACACCGAATAGCCCCATCTGCGTAGGCCCATAAAACGTATAGGTCTGTTCTGCTGCGCCCCGCGCCGTAAACGAACGATATTGATTGTAGTAGGCCTGCGTGACCTGCACAAACCCGGTTTGGGGGTCTTTAAAAAAGCCCAGCGTGTGATCAAAAAAATACGGAAAGGGAATGTGGTCGGGGTCGAGGACCAGGATAAAATCTTCGGTCGTCTTCTGAAGCGCGGCATTGATTTTTCCGGCTTTTGCGCCCGGAATGCCCACCAGCTCCAGCCACACTGCGCCATGCCGCTCGGCGCAGGCCCGGAAAGCCGGGTCGCGGGTATCGTCCAGCAGGTAAGTGGTGTGCGGATAATCAATGCGGGCGCAGGCTGCCAGCGTTTTTTCAAACATCTCTACCGGCTCGCCGGGGCTGCTGGTGGTAAAGATGGCTACGCTTAACCCCGGTTCCGGCTTCGGCGTATCCACCTTTTTGACTTTCAGATAGTTAATCCAAATCAAAATCAACCGCAGAATGCCATACCAAAAGAAAAGACTCAGGATGACATAAGGCCAGAATTCGCCGATGTGTTCGGGCCGGAACCACCAATCGCCAAAACGAAGGATACTTAAAAAGCCGGCAACCGAAAGCGTGAGCAACACCAACTTATCGCTACGCTTCACTTTTTTTGCCTGCGAAAAGGCAAACATAGAACGGTACTTTTTAGAGCCGGGTCGCATGGGCGTTTAAAAAGAAATGCTGGTAGAAAAGTTCAGCAAATGGCCTTTATAGAAAAATAAATTTGCAAATTGGTAGCCTGCCGCCAGCCGCACGTAATCGGAAATTTTATAACCGGCCGAAACCTTGATTTCCACCGGATGGTAAGCGGTTCGTTCAAAACCGCGCTTTACGACCATGCTGCCGGCAGCGTCGTAAAAGTTATACAGATATGGATTGTCAATTTGGGCCGAGAGCGGTAAAGAGGCGGTAACCGAAGCGCTAATACGGGGCGTAGGAGACGCCAAAACTTGCAGTAAAGCACTGTGAATCTGCTGGTTGGCTGGTGTAAAATAAGGGTTATAGACCCCTACAATGTTTTGCTCCAGACCGGACGGGTAGGTTTTCGGAACATACCGGGAACTGTCGGCATCGCTGCGCTGAAAAGCATAACCGATCCGGATTTTAACGGCTTTCTTGTTCAATACCGGCACCAGAAGCCACAAACTGGTATTGTTGATATTATTATCGCTGAAGTGATTGTTGCTGTATTGAAACCGTCCCAAAAGCCGACGGCTTTCTAAATTGAGCGCAACGGATTTGTCGTCGTAGGTCAGCAGCGATTGCGCGCTGGCAGTGGTGTAGAGATAAGGTTCTTTGCCAAGCGCAGCCTCCAGCGAAAACTTTTTGGAAACCTGCGTTCGCAGTTGCACTTGGTATAGAAAATCAGAAGATTGTTGCAATCCAAAGCTGCCCAACCGGACCGTGAGGTCGGTTCGAATCGGGTTGATGCGAAAACGGTTGCCCAGCCGTATTACCGATGCATTTGAAGTGCTGGTATCGCTCCGGAACTGGCTCAGACTCACTTCTGCCAGCGGCTCTAGGAAATTGTTGAATTTCTTAGCCACCCGAAAGGTTTCCTGCGTGTACTGCAAAGGCTGATCGTCGGTGTGATAATTCAGGTCGGCTTCCAACCGGGTGCTTTTCGCCAGGTCCAGTTCCAGCAGAAAAGCCTTGATATAATCATACTGGCGCTCTTCCGGAGAAAACTTTTTGGTAATGGCTTGTGCCTTAAGGTAATTGCCCTGCCAGTAATAACTTTTAGCCAGATAAAACCGGTTCAGCGTACTTTGCTGCTGCGGCTTTAAGATTTCGACAGCTCTTTTATACTGCCGCTGGTTCATCAGAAAACTACCATAGTCGCCCACAAAGACTTCGTCCTTATTCAACCTCTCGTAAGCTCTTTCATAGTATTTAGTAGCGATCTCGGGGTCTTGGGCCAGGTAGGCCAGTTGGGCAGCATACCAGGTCATTTCTGCCGGAATGCTTTGCGGGTCGCGGGGAACCATGTATTGGCGCAAGGCTTTGTAGGCCGCCGGAATATTTCCTTTCTTTTGCTCTGCCTGGGCCGTCTTCAACACCTCCAGATACGGATCGCCAGCGTAAGGAGCTTGGGCATGCGCAACAACCGCTGCCAGGGTTATAGTAACTACTCCTAAAACTTTTCGACGAAGAGCAGCGCTCCTCAGGCGAAAAATTTCGGGGAAAATGTGCATGTAATGTGCGTTTATCAATTATCCGGTTGCCTTTCCTTTTTTGCCAAAACCTTAAAAAGCCCGCAAACATAATAGTATTTTCCTGTGAATTCAAATGTGCGTGGGTGAATATATGAAGGCTTGGATGTGCTAACATATATGCTATCTGCTGTCGGCCAGTTCTATTTCTTACATTTAAAGCTGCAAACCCTTTGGCTTGCGTATCTTTTTTGCCTTTATTTCGCTTATGTCCAACCCCGCCGACGTTCAGTACACCGATCCCGCCGCCCTTGCCGAGCAAGAGGCGCAGCTGCAAAACATCCAGTCTTTTTCCGGAAAATACCCCAAGCAGTTATGGGCCTTGTTCTTTTCGGAGATGTGGGAACGTTTCTGTTTTTACGGGATGCGCGGGATGCTTACCTTTTTTATGGTGTATCAGCTGGGCATGGTGAAAGGCACGGCCAACCTGCAATACGGTGCCACACAGGCCTGGGTATATGCCTTTACGTTTATCGGTGGCATGTTTGCCGATAAGATTCTCGGCTTTCAGAAATCCCTTTTCTGGGGCGGCTTGCTCATGATTGCCGGCAGCCTTATTCTCGCTTTTGATCCACACGGCTTCTTTTTCACCGGCATTGCCTTTCTCATTATCGGCACCGGGTTTTTTAAACCCAATATCTCCTCTATGGTAGGGCAGCTCTATGGCCCAAACGACCCACGGCGCGACGCTGGTTTTTCGCTTTTCTACTCCGGCATTAACATCGGCGCTTTTCTTGGCGGCATCCTGATGATTGGGGTGGGCAAGGGCGAAATTCTGGGTGGAACCATTCCGGAAGCCAGCCGCTGGAATGTGGCCTTTGGCCTGGTGGCCGTGGTGATGACCATCAGCCTCATCACCTTTGTCCTTTCCCGGAAAAATCTCGGTCCGATCGGTCGTCCGCCGATTGATTACGCCCGTTTCCGGAACAAGCGCTGGTTTGAATGGGCGGTGTATGGCGGTTCGTTGTTGATTGTGCCGGTGATTATCACCATGGTTTCCAACACCCACTACACCGATATTTTCATGAAAATCATCGGTCCGTTCAGCATCGCCTACCTCATTTATGAGATGACCAAGCTGAGCAAAGCGGAGAACGGAAAGCTGGTGGCGGCGCTGGTGTTTATCATTTTCTCCATTGTTTTCTGGGCCATTTTTGAACAGGCGGGCGGCTCCCTCAGCCTCTATGCCGCAGAGCACCTGAACAAAGATTTGCTGGGCATGCCCATTGACCCGAACATGGTGAATAACTCAGCCAACTCGCTGTTCGTCATCATCTTCGCGCCGCTCGTGGGCTTGCTGTGGCTGGGCCTCAACAAACGCAAACTGGAGCCCAACAGCATTATCAAATTCGGCATTGCCTTTTTGCTCTTGGGAGCCGGTTATTACCTGTTCTTTTCCGGAAAATTCACGGCCGTCAACGGCATTGCCTCGCTCAACATCTTTACGTTTGCCTATTTCGTGCTCACCTTCGGCGAGCTGGCCCTTTCGCCGATTGGCCTTTCGCTGATGACCAAGCTGGCACCCCACAAGCTGCAAGGCTTCATGATGGGGATGTGGTTTCTGGCCTCTGCTTACGGTCAGTATGTAGC
>JAEWBT010000149.1 GCA_023391015.1 Bacteroidota bacterium | reverse complement strand
GCCCAACCGACTCCAGGTGAAACGTAACAATCCGGACTTTGGTGGCCGAGTCCAGGCTCACATCGCTTTGCAGCAAGTTGATGTTTGGGGCAATCCAACGCTCTTCCACCGCACTGACGGGCAGTTTGGAAAAAAGGCCCATACCGATATAAACCTTGGCACCAATGGTATTATCCCACACAAACCGGAAATCCCGGAAACCACCTTCCTCCAAAAACTTCTCTGAATGGGGCTTCAGGATATTGCCGTAGGTGGTATAAAATTCCACCAGACACACCACATCCGGGTCTTGCTCTTTGATAAATTGTAGCATTTTCCGGGGCACCGCTTTGTCTTCCGGCAGGTCGTAGATGCCCAGGCCATGCACGTTCCAAAGCAAAACCTTAATCTGGGGTCGTGCTGCCAGCGACTCGGCGGGCCAGCGCAAGGGATTTCCGAAAACGGCCTGAATGGTAGAAGAAGAGGCCACCAGCGCAATGAGGGGCAGTGTAGCCCGCAGCCAGTGTTTCCGGAAGATCAAGAACGACAGCAGCACCACATTGACAATGACCGCCGCTGCTGTGGTGAATGGCAGAAAAGCCAGCAAAGGCTTTTGCTCAGGGCTTACGAGGGCTGCTGCCCGGCACCCAATGAGCCACCCGGCAAACGCCATTGTGGAAAGCCAGCGCAGGACTTCCCCAACAACCGACTTCCAGCCCCGTTGCCGTCTTTGTTGCTGTACCGCTACCGCCATTTAGATGTTTTCGCCTGCGTTTTTAAGAAAATCCTTTTCCTCCTGCGAAAGTGCGTTGTAGCCTTTGGCGTGGATTTTTTCCAACAAGGCATCCACACGCTCCTGCGGACGCAACACGCGGGTAACCTTGTCGCTGCCGGGTCGGTGTAAAATCTGCTCGCGCCGACCGGGCTTCTTCCCGGAAACGGAGGCTTTACCGGAATTAGTTGCGCCTTCCAGAAAGCCATAAATCCGATCGCCGATGCGGTAGCCTTTCCGAAGCGAAAGCACCATCAGTACACCGCCCAGCGCACCACCCGCCAGCCAACATAAGCCTACAATTCCCGGAACAGACCCAAAGAAATTTAAGAGGATAAAAATTGCCAGCACCACTTTGATGGAAAGTGAAAACGTGGGCGTGAGCCAGAAGCGATAGTTAGGCACAAACATAAAAGCCGCTGCTGCCAGCGCCATCACGCCACCGCCTGCACCGATGAGGTGCGCCGGAGCCGACACGCCCGGAAGCGTTTGCACCGCCAGCGCAAGAATGCCACCCATAATATTTCCGGCCATGAAAACCGGAATGACCTGCCGGTAGCCGGTCATCATTTGCAGTACGCTGCCCCACACATAGATCCAAATGGCATTGCCTACCCAGTGCATAAAACCGGTGTGGAAAAGGCCGTAGGTAAAAAGCGTCCAGACTTTTTGTGGAAAATCTCCCAAAGCCGGCAGTCCTATCCAGGAAAGAATGTGCGCCACCGCCACGGGATATTGATAATGGGCAAAAGCCTGAAAACAAACCGCCGTAAAGAAAAACGCCACGAAGCACACCCCGGTTGCCAGGATGAGGTGCACCACCGCATTCTGATGATAAGAAGGCAGAAACGGACGGGAAAAAATGCGTTGAGAAGTTTTGTTCATCACCAATGATTCTTGATTTTTTTAAGACGCACGGCGGTTGGGCCGCATGCCCCAGATGCGCAGTAAAATATAGCCAAAGAGCATCCCGCCAAGGTGAGCGAAATGCGCCACGTTGTCGCCCGGATTGGCCCGGATGCCGGAATAAAGTTCAAACGCTGCGTAGAACATAACAAACCACTTGGCCTTGATGGGCACCAGGAAGTAGAAATACAACAGCATGTTGGGAAACAGGTAGCCAAAGGCCAGCAAAATCCCGAATACGGCCCCGGAAGCACCCACCGTTGCCTGATCGAAAAGGCCGTCATAGTGGCGGCCCGATGCCGCGTCGGTTACGCCATACAGGGCTTGTTCCAGCATATTAATGGCTTCGGTGCGGAAGCTGCCTGCGCCGGGGTCGCCCTGCCATTGCAGGTTTAGTTGTTGAAATGCCGGAATGCCCTGCCAGTCGTTTTGCTGGAGCATCCGGTTAAACTGATCCACCGTTGGGTTGTGGTAAAAGGCAATCACGTTTTGCTCGGTAACATGAAAATTATAACCCAGCACGGCGAGGTGGAGGGCTGCCGCGCCCAGTCCGCAGATAAAATAAAAGGTCAGGAACCGCTTGGCACCCCAGATGTTTTCCAGAATAGAACCAAACATCCAAAGGGCAAACATGTTGAAAAACAAGTGCATCAGCGTGGCCTGGAGGCTATACGGATTGCCGTGCATAAACATGTGCGTGACGTATTGCCAGGGCTGGAAATAATACGACTTCCAGTAGTGCAGCCCGAGGTATTCCGACAGGTCGATGCCGCGCTGGGCCAGCACGGTTTGCAGAATCGCCATCAACACATTGATGATGATGATATTTTTAACAACGGGCGGCAACACCTGAAAACCGCTTGGACGAAAACTATTGGACATCTGATTTTAAAAGAGAAACAGCGTATGGGGAAACTAAAAGGCCAGGAGCCGGAAATCAAAGCCCAAAAACCAAGAGCCAAAGATTAGAAATCCTGGCTTCTTCCGAAAACATAAAAGCGCAGCCAAGGGTTGTTTTCGAGTACAGGAAAGCAGGCGGGATTTCCGGAAATATGGGCTAAAATTAAGCGGTAGGGCGGGTATGGGCGGCAGGGCCGAAAAAACGAGTTGGGTATTAGGAGAAATATTGTACTTTTGCCGTCCTTAATTAAATACGCTCTTGCCGAAGGGCGGTCTTTATTCTGCCTAACGATTATGAAACGTACGTTCCAACCTTCCCGCCGCAGCCGTAAAAGCGTTCATGGCTTCCGCAAGCGGATGCAAACGGCCAATGGCCGCAAAGTGCTGGCTTCCCGCCGCGCCAAGGGTCGCCACAAGCTAAGTGTATCCGACGAGCGCCGTCTGAAGTAAGCTTCAGTTGCCTTGTTCGCGATGCGAAATACGCTGGGTGCCCACGAGCGCCTCAAGCGCGAAAAAGACTTAAATGCGCTTTTCCACTCCGGAAAGGCGCATTCTCTTTTTCCCCTGCGCGCTGTTTTTCTGCTGGCGTCCAAACCTGCCGGAGACGTTTCGCCGGTGCGCATTTGTGTGTCGGCGCCGAAAAAGAAGTTTAAGCGTGCGCACGACCGCAACCGCATCAAGCGGCTGTTGCGCGAAGCCTGGCGCTGCCGGAAAAGCCCGGTGTACGCCGCCGTTCCGGAAGGTAGGCAACTGCACCTGATGGTTATATTTTCCGGAAAAGGCCTTCCTGATATGCCGCAGGTGGCCGCCGCAGTGGAGAAGATGGTTTTGCTTTTATTACGATTCCTGCAAACGCCGGAAGCCGGTAATTTTCCGGAAAAAGATGCGTAAGGTTTTTTCTTTTTTGCTCCTGGGGCTGGTCCGGTTTTACCAACTGGGCATCTCGCCGTTTCTGGGCAGCAATTGCCGCTACACGCCCACGTGCAGCGCTTATATGACCGAAGCCATCCGGAAATACGGCCCATGGAAAGGCCTGCAGCTGGGGCTGAAGCGCATCGGGCGGTGCCGCCCCGGCGGTGGTAGCGGTTATGATCCCGTGCCGTGAGGCAAAAGTCCTGGATATGGGGCCGTACTTTCCGGAAAATTAATGGCTATTTAGCCCAACAGTACTTTTGTTTTCTATCCCGCAATTCTTTTCGCTATGATTAAGACCGTAAAAATATCCAACTTCAAATCGGTGCAGGATTTGGAAATTGATCTTGGGCGGCTGAATGTTTTTATCGGCGAAAACGGCTGCGGGAAAACGAGTATTCTGGAAGGGATCGCAATGGGGAGCGCAGCGGCACAGGATAAGTTGGATAATGAATTTTTGGTGAGTAGGGGAGTGAGAGTTACTGACACAGTATTGATGAGGTCTGCGTTTAATAATACCGGAAATAAAAAAAACATTGAAATTGGGTTTTCCACTAATAAGATTGAAAACGCAGATTTTCGTATAGGATTGGATGATACCAACAAACATTGGATTTCCGAGGCCGACTCTTTAACCGTGGACGAATATGTATCCTATAAAGCTAAGGCGGAGGATAATTATTTACTAAGTAAAGCCATGCTAGATAATATAATTGCAGAATTAGCTTCCTATAAAAGTGATAATTCTAAATGGATAGAAGCCAGGGAAAAGGTTTTGGCACTAATGAGAAGTACAAAAAATAGTTTGGAGGAAGTTGAAATGTTTCGGCCCATAGTTGTTGCTCTTGAAAATTTCCTTCTTTACGCTCCCGAAAATTACTTTCTCCGCCGCTTTGAAGAGGAAGGCCAAATTCGCCCGCTCGGTATTCGCGGGGAAGGGCTTTTCAGCCATTTAGTAGAGCTTTCCAAAGAAACGCCGGAAACTTTTGCCGCCATTGCCGATAACCTTTCGCTGATTGACTGGTACGGTGGGTTTTCCATTCCCAACGACTTGCAATTCACGGAGCGGCGCATCGCTATCACCGACCGGTTTATCTCGGACACTATCAAAAACTTTGACCAGCGCAGCGCCAACGAAGGATTTTTGTATTTGCTGTTTTACTTCACGCTCTTTCTCAGCAAATGGACACCCAAATTCTTTGCTATAGATAATGTGGACAACGCGCTCAATCCGCGCCTGTGCGCCAAACTAATAGAAATTTTGGCCCGGCTCGCCAAAGAACAGGACAAGCAAGCCATTCTCACAACGCATAACCCAGCCATTCTGGACGGGCTGGACCTGACCGACGACGACCAGCGTTTGTTTGTGATCTACCGAAATGCCGACGGCGCTACGCAGGCCCGCCGGGTAAAACCGTTGCAGGCGCTCCCCGGCGTGGAGCCAGTGCGGCTTTCAGAGGCTTTTGTGCGCGGTTATCTAGGCGGACTTCCTAAAAACTTTTAAGCGATGGTGGACCAAATACTCATCGGCATTATCGGCGAAGGGCCGACCGACCACGTCGTTTTGGAAAGTATTATCACTGGCTACACGGGCAACAAAAACATTTCTTTTACGCCCCTGCAACCGAAAGAAGGCGAGCCGGGCAACTGGGACCGCGTTTTGAATTACTGCGGAAGCAGCGACTTTAAAAGCGCATTTACCAACCCGGATTTAATCGTGGTAGTGCAGATTGACACGGATGTGTTTGGAACGGAAAATGTGCCGAAGGATAAAGCAATTTCCGGAATGGAAAAGCTATCCGTTTTGGAAATCGTTGCCGCCATGCGGGACCAACTGATTGCAGAGATGTCAGCGGCCTTTTACAAAGCGTTGGAAACGCGCATTCTCTTTGCCATTTCTGTACACGAGATTGAGTGTTGGTTTCTGCCAGTTTATTTCAGTAATAACAAGAAGAAAGCCGCTACCACAAAAGGTTGTATCAGCAGACTCAACGAGGAGTTAACCAAAGCCAATGAAGGTTTTTATGTTGACGGAAAGGATCTCGGCAATTACCGGAAACTATGCCGCCATTTTAAAAAGAAAAAAGACCTTCTGGTGTTTGGTAAGCTCAATGAAAGTCTTGGGATTTTTATTGGAGAATTAAAGAAGCTGCCACTTGAAAATGAAGTTTAGGATACGCAGGGGCCATTTTCATAAAATGGGATTACGAACAGAATTTCCGGAAATTTCCCCAAAAGAGAAAGCTCCTGTGCGCTTTTCAAAAACACACAAGAGCTTTCTGCAAAAACAAAATCCACAAATCCTACTGCCGTACCATCCGGAATTGCTGCGAACTGCCATCCGGGCCAACGAGGCGCAGGATGTAGATGCCCGGTGCCGCGCTTCGCAAATCAAAAGTGCGGGAAACGGTTGCATTTTCCGGAAAAGCGCCTTCATAAATCAGCCGTCCCGTCAGGTCGCGGATGTCGTAGGAAAGGGCGGCCGGACCGGTTAGATTTCCGGAAAGCACAAACATGCCGTTGCTCGGGTTGGGTGCGATTTGCAGCTGGCTGCCGTCCAGCACCTGCGCTACACCCATTGTTACCGTGATAACAGTGGCTGCACTGGAGCTAGAATCCGGTGCTGCACAAGGCGCGTTGCTGCGCACCCAAAGCGAGATTTGGTCGCCGTCGGCAAGCGTAGTCGTCGTGTAGGCGCTGGCGGTTGCACCCGGAATGGCTGCGCCGTTTTTGCGCCATTGATACACCGGAGCCGTACCGCCGTTCACCACCGTTCCGGTAAACGTAACCTGCTGACCCTGCGTAACCGTCGTACCAGGGCTGACGCTCACTGTTACTGCCGGCGGCGGTGCTGCCGGTGTGACCGCCTCGGCCATTGCGTTGCTGGTGGCTGTTGGGGTGGTGATACACGCCGCATTGCTGGTCAATACGCTCGTAATCACATCGCCATTGGTAGGCGTGGGGTTCGTGTAGGTATTTCCGGAAATGACCACACTGCCGTTCTTCAGCCATTGATACGTGGGGGCACTGCCGCCGTGAGTCGGCGTGGCCGTATAAGTAATGGGCGTTCCCGCACACACCGCGCCCGCTGGATTGGCGGAAATAGCAACCGCAGGGGTAACGATTGGATTCACAACTGCCGTAAGGGTGTTGCTGCTCGTTGGCGTGGTGGGCGCGCAGGCGGCGCTGCTGCTTACTTTCACCGAAATCGCGTTGCCGTTGGCCGGTACTTTCACAAAAGTATCCGCCGTGTCGCCAATCTGAACGGCGCTGCCGATATACCATTGATAGGAAGGCGTTGTTCCTCCGTTATTGACGGTTGCGGTGTAGGTAACGGTTGTTCCGGCACAAACCGGTCCCGTTGGGTTGGCAGTGATGCTAACTGTTGGCGCAGGCGCATTGGGCGTAACCGTTACCGTGATGCTGTCCGCCGCGCTCGTGTCGCAGGCGGTGCCGCCCGCACGAATGGCAAATACCTTATAAACGCCGGATGCAGAAGTTGTCAGGCTTGTCCGGGTAATGGCTTGCGTGGTTGCGCTAAAACCGCCCGGCCCGATCCAGCGGTAGCCGCTTGCGCCGCTCACGGCAGCCACCGAAAGGCTCAGTGTTGTGCCCGCGCAGTACTGTGCATTTCCGGAAATAGCGGGCTGCGGAAGCGCTGTCGGACAAATCCGGAAGGGCTGGCGCACGGCCTGACTCCAGCGGCCCAGGCTGTCTTGCACCCGTACATAAAGCGTATCGTTTCCGGAAGGGCGGCCCAGGGTGCTGAGCGTGGCAGCGGCCAGAATGCTGTCTGCCGGCAGGCCGGTTACCGGAATCGGGGTGCCGTTGCCTTGTCCGGGGTCGGTTTTATAGAAATACTCGGCAGCAACGAGGCGTGGCGCAGCAGGTGGTGTAAAGGAGTCTTTCACATAAATAGTGCGGCCTTCATACTGACTCCATTTGTTGCTGCTGTCCTGCACGCGCACAAAAAGATTGTGAACGCCCGGTGCGAGGCCGGTTGTTACCAGCGTAGCCGCCAAGCTCACGGAGTCGGCATTTCCGGAAAGCACAATCGGAGTGCCGCCGCCCTGGCCGGGGTCGGTATCGTAGAAGTATTCGGCAGCTTTGATGCGCGGCGCAACTGTGGGTATAATGGTGGGCTTAACAAAAAGGCTGCGGCCCTCGTATTGGCTCCAGAGGCCGGTGGTGTAGCGTACGCGCACAAACAGGTTGTGGACGCCCGGTGTAAGGGTAGTGGTGGGCAGCGTGGCGCTGATGGTAACCGAATCGGCAGCAGTAGGAATTGGAATAGAGATGCCGGCTCCCTGACCGGGATCGGTGTCGTAGAAATATTCTGCGTAGGCAATTTGTTGCGCTCCCGCCCAGAGCGGCAGGCATGTGGCCAGCAGGAGAAAGATCTTCTTCATGGTTGGAAAATTTTTGGAAAAAACAGAGCAGACCTGCTTTGGCGCCTATTCAGAAAATTAGTTGAAAAAAAGGAGTGGATTTTTTGCATCCATATTGTTTTGTCATTCCGCTGAAAGGCGGAATCTTAAAAGCGCACATGACACAACCTTCTTGTGAGACCCCGCCCTTCGGCGGGGTGACAAAACCTTTTACACTCATCTTCTTACAATTTTCTGGAGCGGCTTTTAATTCATTTTCCGGGCCTTGAAGTTGATGTTGAGCGGCTGATTTTGATTGACCACTGCGTTCAGAATGTTCAGCTCCTGCATTTGCGGAAGCTGCGGGACGCCATTAAAAAGGGTCATAGGATACGCGCCGCCTGAAGGGCCGATATTGGTGCCGTCGCTGCCTGCATTGATGGCCGGCGAGCCGGTTTGGAGACCGAAATTATAAGTGGGAATATCCGTGTAAGAAAATGTAGTGCCCAGGGGGACATTTACAAACTGCGGATTGGTATTTCCTATATTGCTGCCGCCGCTGTTTCCGGCAGGCGGCATGGTAAGGGCGCTCGTGCCAAAGTGCAGGTTATGGGTGAAGGTGGAGTTCGTTGTAATAAGGAAAGGAGTTGGGTACGTACTAAACCAGAAAATGTTGTTGCTGATAACGGCGTTAGAAATGTTGGATGAGAAGGAGCCTCCCCCATAGGAAAAGAAGTTATTAGTGATAACCGTACCCGTCATAGTATTGCCAAACCCGTTGATAGAGCCGTGAATGATGTTGTTGGATATAAACGCGTAATGGCCACGGATAGAACTCGATGACCCTAAGCTAAGGCTGTAGAAGAGGCAATTCACTACTCTCCAAGAGGTACCGTATATATAGATGTTACCCAGCCGACACTGCTCTATAGATACACTATCAATTATGTCGTTTGCGTCGTCGCTTAGGACATTCACGTCCAGCCCAATGATTTTAGCGCCGCTCGGCGAGTGGCCGAGGGAGGCATCGTCTAAGACTATGTTTAAAACAGAAGAATTCAGGTTGTGCTGCGTACCCGTTACCGCATACCCCGCGCCCATGAGCGTAATCCGGCGGTCGATGTTTACGTTTCCGTAGTTGGTAGGCGAGGCCTGCACATACACGGTGTCCCCCGGCGCAGAGGCTTTGATGGCAGAGTCAATGACGCTGTACGGCGTAGCAGCGTTTACGTTGTTGTCAACGATGCGCACGGTGGCGCGGGCGGTCGTGCCGGCAAGCAGGAGCAGGGCGGCAGCGGCAAGGGTAGAAAAGGTTTTCATGGTTGGAAAACGGTTTTAAAAGAAATAAAGAAAGTGCAAACCTATTTTCTCGCTCTCCTATTGTCAATACCTATTTCTACGCAATTTCTCCCGTAGAATTACGCAATTTTCCGCACGTAGTTTTACGGAATCTGCACTTATTACGTACTTATGGGTATTGCAAATGGCCGGAATGTGCTTTATTTGCCCCGTCGTCTTTTTTTAGGTCGTGCTCCAGAATGTATAAGGTGATAAATAAGCATCCGGAGATGGCGGGTCAAGCCCGCCAAGACGAGCGGAAAACAGCCGGTTAGGTACAAAAAACAACCATCAGCGTTATCCGTCATTGCGGGCTTGACCCGCAATCTCTACCACACAAAAAGACCATCATACATTTCAAAATAATACATTTTTTCATTGTTTCCCACCCTTCCCACTATGAAAAGTTCAACCCTGCAAGACCCCATAAAGAGCGCCATTCTTGCCGAAGCCCAAAAAGCCGCTCCCGTGCTGGAAAGGCTGCCCGGCGTGGCCATCATCCATGACATTCGCGACGGAACGGTCGTTTATATGTGCTCTAAAGGTGCCGAGCTATTGGGCGTTTCACTGGAAACACTGCAAGCCATGGGGCCGGACTATTATCCCCGCTTTTTCAACCCCGAACAGGCGGCAGAATATGTGCCTCATATGCTGGATCTGGTTGCCCGCAACAACCCGGATGAGACGTTCACTTTTTTTCAGCAGGTGCGCATTCAGGGCTACGAAGACTGGCAATGGCACCTTTCCGCCATCCGCATTTTTATGCAAGACAAAACCGGCGCAGCCATTGCTACCCTCACCCTTGCCCAGCACATCAGCCCGGAAAACCACTATACCAAGAAGGTGGAGCGCATGTTGGATGAGCTCACGTTCCTGCGCGAAAAAGCCACTTCTTTTTCTTCCCTCGGGCGGCGTGAGCTGGAAGTGCTGCGCCTCCTGGCACAAGGCAAAACTTCGGCGGAAATCGCCGACAAGTTGTTTATCTCTGCCCGCACCGCCGAAACGCATCGCCGCAACATCCGCAAAAAACTCAAAGCCCGCGGTGCACACGATATCGACCGCTTTGCCCGCGCCTTTGATTTGATATAAGGAGTGTTATCGGCTTTTCCTGTAACAGAAAGTTTCGCTACCTTCGCGGAAGCTCAGCGGCCCCGGTGTAGCAGATTTTGTGTTATATGAAAACGATTTTGGCCCTTTCGCAGGTCTGCAAAAGGGCCAAAAAAAGGAAAAGGCTTTTTTGGGATGAAAATTCCTTATGCCTCGGTGGGTTTCTCCATGCTTTTATAAAACAAGGTGCTGCTGTTGGATGGCCGGAAGATTTCGGCGGCCTGTTCCTGCAACTGCTCGCGGGTGATGGCCTGATAAGCTCCTAGTTCGTCGTTGATAAGCGCGGCATCGCCCAGCAGTTCGTAGAATGCCAGGTTAGCGGCGCGGCTCAAAAGGCTGGTATCTTCAAATTCAATGGCAGCTTCCAGCTTGTTTTTAGCCTTGGCCAACTCGCCTTCCGTTACGCCCGCCACCATTATTTTTTCAATTTCGGCATCCACGGCAAGGTTCGCTTCCTCAATGGTTTTGCCCTGCGCCACTTTCCCTTCAATCACTAGCAGGCCCGGGTCGGTACTGCCGGTTTGGTAGCAGCTGATGCCGGTAAAAAGTTCCTGTTCCTTTACCAATCGCTGGTGCAGGCGGGACGAAAAACCGTTGCCCAGAATCTCGGTCAGGATGTCGGCGCAATAATAATTGGTGGTGCGGCGCGCCCCGATGTGCCAGGCTTTGTAGAGCGCATCCAGGGGCACGTCGGCATACACGGTTTCGAAGCGGGCGTCTTCCTGCCGTGGCTCGGCGGGGTAGGTGCGCGGCGTAACCTCGCCTGCCGGAATATCACCAAACCATTTTTCGGCCAGGGTACGCACTTCTTCCACCGTCACGTTTCCGGCCACGCACAACACGGCGTTGTTGGGAAGGTAGTGATGATAAAAGAAATCGCGCACGTCGGCCAGCGTAGCGTTTTCGATGTGGGAGAGTTCCTTGCCGATGGTCATCCAGCGGTAGGGGTGCTGCTTGTAGGCCAGGGTGCGCAGGTGCATCCAGGCGTCGCCATAGGGCTTGTTGAGGTAATGCTCTTTAAATTCTTCGCTCACCACTTTGCGCTGCACGTCGAGGCTTTTGGGCGAAAAGGCAAGGGCTTTCATGCGGTCGCTTTCCAGCCAAAATGCCGTTTCGATGTTTTTCTTCGGCAACTGCACGTAGTAATTCGTGAGGTCGTTGGTGGTGTAGGCGTTGTTTTCGCCGCCGGCTTCCTGCAAAGGGGTGTCGTATTCCGGAATGTTTTCGGAGCCGCCAAACATCAGGTGTTCAAAGAGGTGGGCAAAGCCGGTGCGGGACGGGTCTTCGTCGCGCGCGCCCACGTCGTAGAGCACGTTCACGGCTACCATCGGGGTAGAGGTGTCCTGGTGAACAATCACCCGAAGGCCGTTGGAAAGGTGGAATCTTTCAAATTGAAGCATGGTGTAAAGGTAGGTTGAGAAGGATAGCGGGCAGGGCGCGGGAGCATTTTACCGGGCTGATTTTTCCGGAAAAAAGGGGCGGATTTCCGGAAAACTGGAAAGGGATAAAGGACCCTTTAAGGGTGTTTCCTTTCCATCATTTTCTGGGGTGCCTGCAACGGCCCGAATCCGAACTTTTGATACAATCCATGCGCATCGCTGGTAGCCAGCCGCCACGTGGGGAGGGCTTGTAAAGCTTCGTGTTGGAGGATCGCTTCCAGCAGCATTTTGGAATAGCCCTTGCCACGATGTTCTTCTATAATAAAAAGGTCCATCAGGTAGGCAAAGACCGCATAATCCGTGACCACGCGGGCATAACCGATGGGCTTTCCATCCAGAAATACCCCAAAGTTCAGCGAATGGCGGATGCAGGTTTCCACCGTTTCGCGGCTGCGGCCCTTGGCCCAATACGATTGGGTTAAAAAACGGTGGATAAAAGCTACATCCAGACGAGCGGTGTCGGTGGTGATTTCAAGAGGCATGTTTTCCGGAAATTTGGACATTTTCGGTGGCTTCCCGCACATAGGCATCCTTCAGTCTTTCGTAGAAGGAGTGTCGGTCCACGAGGCTCGCAGCGAGGTTGGCCAGCAGTGCGCCAAGCAGCAAAAAGAAAATCACGCTGTGGCGGTCGGTCATCTCAAAAATAATGATGGCCGAGGTGAACGGCGCGCGGGTTACGCCGGTGAGGAAGGCAGTCATGCCCACCAAAATCAGCAAATTGGCATTAGAGCCCGCCAGGTGCAGCGCTTCGGCAATCCAGCCGCCGAAGCAGGCACCGGCACTGAGCGAAGGGGCAAAAACACCGCCTGCGCCGCCCGCTGTGAAAGACGCAATCAGTCCGTTCATCCGCACGAAAGGCAGATACCACGGAATGTTTTTATCTGTCGTGTAGAGCGTTCGGGTCATGATTTCTTTTCCCGAACCCATCGCCTCCGGCCCGAGCCAGTAAATGAAAGCCGCCACAAAAAGGCCGCTGCCCACCACCAGGGCCACTTGCTTCCAGTAGCGCTTCACGGTAGCCATCCACCGCATAAGGCGAAGCATCACCACACACATCCGGCTGGCAAAATAACCGGAAATGAAAGGCACCAGCACCATCCCGCCTACCATGGCCCAACCCGAAAAACCGGTCTTGGGATACCCTAGATACAAGTAACTGCCTCCAAAGCCTTGCGCCGTGAGGCCAGCAATGATAACGGCCAGGAAAAGCGGTGATTTATAATGACGGATATGCAGCCTGGCCAGTTCTTCCATGGCGAAGATGATCCCGCCGAGTGGCGTATTGAAGGCTGCGGCCAGTCCGGAAGCCGCGCCTGCAATCACGAAGTTTTTAGGCGAAATGGGCTTCCACCATTTGGGCAGCAAGCGGTGGATTTGCCGGAAAATAGCTGCGGAAATCTGAATCGTAGGCCCTTCCCGCCCGATAATGCCGCCGCCGATCACCTTCACGGTAGAAGCCAGGATTTTAACCCCAATCACGCGCAAACTCAGAAACCGGAAGGCCACTGCGCCATTGCCGGGTTTCATCAGCTCCACGCTGGCCATTACCTGCGGAATGCCACTGCCTTTGGCGTAAGGCGCAAATTTCCGGACGGCCCACCAACTAAGGAAAAACGTAGCCGGCGTGAGGAAAAAGATAAAAAGCTTGGCCTCTGCCAGCACCAAATGCGATACCTGTTCGGCAAGACTAAAAACCTTGCTGTAGGCAAAGGCCACAAAGCCGGTGATAAAAGACGCGACCAGAAACGGCAGAAACTGCAATACCTGATTGCGGATGACCTGATTGGCTTCCAGGGTGGATTGGTAACGCTCCCGAAGTTGCGTCCGGACCCAGCGCACCAAAGGCTGGTTGCGAAAGCAGACGATATTTTTACGGAAACGGTAGCGCACAGAGGGGCAAAGGTCGGGCAACGGATATTAAACGAATAAGTGCCTTTAACTCTTAACGCCTAAATCACTTGGGAGACGATACTTGTGTCGCCTGTGCCAATCCATATTTAACCTTGTAGAGACAAGGCATGTCTTGTCTCTACAATATCCCTAATTCCTAACGCCTAAACCCCTAAACCCTACAAATATCCCAGCATTTCTTCCAGCCATTTGCGGTCGTTGCTCAGGCGGGGGATTTTATGTTGGCCGCCCAGTTTGCCGCGGTCTTTAAGCCATTGGTTAAAACCGCCGCGCGGCATTTGGTGGATAATCGGTGGACGCAGGGCAATATTTTTATGGCGCTTTGCTTCGTAATCAGAGTTGATGCGTTTCAAAGCTTCGTCCAGCTCCCGGCCAAAGGCTTCCATAGAGTCGGGGGCTTTTTCAAACTCAATAATCCACTCGTGCGCGCCGTTGCTGTCGCCGGTCATATACACGGGCGCGGCGCTGTAATCCACCACGATAGCACCGGTGCGCGTGCAGGCTTCGGCCATAGCCGCGTCGGAGTTATCCACAATCACTTCTTCGCCAAAAGCATTCATAAACGATTTGACCCGCCCGCTGACTTTAATCCGATAAGGCGAAAGGGAGGTGAACTGCACCGTGTCGCCCACAGCGTAGCGCCACAGGCCGCCGTTGGTGGAGATGATCAGCGCGTAGTTTTTGCCGATTTCCACATCTTTCAAACACAGCGTTTGAGCATCTTCTTTTCCCCAGTTTTCCATTGGCATAAACTCATAGTAGATGCCATGATTTAGAAATAACAACATACCTTCTTCGGAAAGATCGTCCTGGGCGGCAAAAAAGCCCTCCGAGGCGTTGTAGGTTTCTAAGTAATTCATCTGCGGCGAGGGAATCAAATTCCGGAATTGCTGCCGGTAGGGCTTAAAGGAAACGCCGCCGTGGATATACAGTTCCAGATTGGGCCACACGTCGTGCGGATTATCGGTGCCGGCGATTTGCAGGATGCGTTTCAGGAGCACCACCGTCCAGGTGGGCACACCGGCGATAAACGTAACGTTTTCGCGCATCGTGGCTTCGGCCATGGCTTCCAGTTTGGCTTCCCACTCCGCCATCAGGGCTACCGAGAGGTCAGGCGTGCGCACCATCTGCCCAATGCGCGGCATGTTTTCCAGCATGACCGCCGAGAGGTCGCCATAAAACGAATCGGCTGCCAGCTGGTTCACCTGGTGCGAGCCGCCGATCACGAGGCATTTGCCGCTCATAATACCCGATTCCGGAAATCGTCGTAGATACAGGGCCAGCACATCTTTGCCGCTTTTGTAGTGGTTGTCTTCGAGCGATTCTTTGGAGATGGGAATAAACTTAGACTTATCAGACGTAGTGCCGGAGCTTTTGGCAAACCAGTTGATTTCCGACGGCCACAGCACGTTTTGCTCGCCGTTCATGATGCGCTCGATCCACGGCTTCAGGGTGTCGTAGTCGTTGATAGGCACTGCTTTCCGGAAATCGGCTACGTTATTGATGTTTTCAAAATCGTGGGCCTTACCAAAGTCTGTGAATTGGGCCGAGCCAATAAGGTCGTTGAACACCTGGCGCTGCGTGTCGATCGGGTTGAGCACAAAGTTGTCAATCGCCGAAGACCGCAGCCGGAAAATGCCTTTTAAAGCCGGGGAGAGAATGCTCATAGGGAGGGAGGGTTGGACGCTAAAGCTGTTGGACAGCCGCCTTTGGCGGCGTTGGAAGCTGCGCGTTGGACGGCTTCGCCGTTGGAGCTTCGCTTCAGTAGGGGTGGAAGGCCTGTCGGGGTTTAGCGCTTGTTTGCTGTTGTTTGGGGGAAAACAGTTTTAAAGGTCAAATTTCCGGAAATTATTGGCTTAGCGGTCAACTACGAGCCCGACATGCCAGATTTTTTCATCCTGACGGCCACCGTAATTGGTTTTCGTCTTTTTTATAGAACGCGCATCCTGGGGCTTTCCTGCATTTCCGGAAATCTTTTGTCTTCTACAAATTCAGCACCTTCCGCTTGAGCTCAAACTGCTGGCCGAGGTACACCTTCCGCACCTGCTCATCCGAGGCCAGGTCTTCGGCGGTGCCGGCTTTCAGGATTTTACCTTCAAAAAGCAGGTAGGCACGGTCGGTGATGGAAAGGGTTTCCTGCACGTTGTGGTCGGTGATGAGAATGCCAATATTTTTGAATTTTAGCCGCGCCACAATAATCTGAATGTCTTCCACCGCAATGGGGTCAATCCCGGCGAAGGGCTCGTCGAGCAGGATAAATTTTGGGTCCACCGACAAGGCGCGGGCAATCTCGGTGCGCCGCCGCTCGCCGCCGCTCAGCACATCACCGGGACTTTTACGCACATGCGTGAGCCGGAATTCTTCCAGCAAGGCATCGCGCTTCATGAGCTGCTCGGCCCGTGTCAATTTGGTCATCTCCAGCACTGCGCCAATGTTGTCTTCCACGCTGAGTTTCCGGAAAACAGAGGCTTCCTGCGGCAGGTAGCCAATGCCCAGCTGCGCGCGCTTGTACATGGGCAGTTTGGTAATGTCCAGCCCGTCGAGGAAAACGCGGCCTTCGTCGGGCTTCACCAGGCCTACCACCTGGTAGAAAGACGTTGTTTTTCCGGCACCGTTGGGACCCAGCAAGCCCACGATTTCGCCCTGCGACACCTCAAAGGACACATGGTTCACCACGGTGCGCTTGCCGTAGCGCTTCACCAGATTTTCGGTATGAATTCTCACGGGGTAAAAATACGCACCGCGCGGGGTGGCGTACTTTCGCGGCCATTAAAATAATGCCGTCTCTTTTTTAAACGCCTTTTTATGCAACGTCTGCTTTTACTGCTGCTTTCCGCTTTTTTGTTCGCCTCCTGCCGCGAGCTGCGTATCCACGACGAAAAAACGTGGGCGAAGATTTACGATGTTCCCGGCATTCAGCATCCGTCTTTTATCATGCGCGACCACACCCACGAGT
>JAEWBT010000117.1 GCA_023391015.1 Bacteroidota bacterium | reverse complement strand
TGTTCGCCTGCATGGCCGGCCGTTTTGTTCATCCCCCAAAGGCCAATGGCGTTAAATAAAGCGCCGCCCGAAAGTTCTTTGCTGTACGTCGCCGAGGCAGTCGTCCGGGCCACATCTTCGCCGGGATGCAGTTCTTCCGGCTCTTTAACAAAGGCGTGTGAAGCCTGTAAGGCCCAGTTGCGCGATGGATTGTAGGACAGGCGACCGCTCCAGCTGTCAAAGCGCGGCTTATCAAAATTAAAGCGGTGTTCATCCGGCTCGCGGCCGGTAAAAGAAGAGCCTTCGAGTTTGAACTTCCCAACCCGAAGGCCTAAGGTAGCCACGCCAAAAGTGATGTGCGTGGCGTCCACCCAGTGGTGAGAGAGCGGTGCATCCGGGTTGTAGAGTGCCGAGGGACGGTGCATAAACGCCACCGGACCAATGGCAGGCTCGCCGGGATAACCCAAATAAATAAAGGCATCCACGTCTTTGGAAAACGAATGCGCGTAGCTCACCGAAAGCTCCGAGAACAGATCATGCGGGTGTTGCCGGTCCACCAAAGGTTTTCCTTTATAAGCCTCGCCACTTTGGAACAGTAGTGGGTAGCCTTCGCCGCCCATCGTAATGGCGTCGAGTGAAATCATGGAGCTGAAGTGAAACAGGCCGTTGCGGCCCACCTTGCGCTGCCCCATAAACATCAGCCAGTTGGGCGCGTCCAGTTTGTCCCCGCCGCGGCTGCCCTTTTGGGTCGCGTCCTGATTGGTGTAGCGCAGAAACAGGTTGTAATGCAGCATGGTCATCCACTTTTTGCCGTGGTACATATGGCCGTACATCGGGGCGGCGTCGGGCAGCCAGCCGGTGCCGGAGCCGTTGCGACTCATCGGCAGGGTGGGCGAAAAAGAATGGCTCATGGACGGCATTTTCATCTGCATCCCGGTGTCGGCCATTGAGTGGGGCGTGTCGGGCGTATGGTGGTGCTCGTGCTGGGCGACTGCCGTGGTGGAAAATCCAGCCAGAAGCGCCAGGGAAAAGAGTGTTTTTTTCATAGGGAAAAGTGTGAGGATTTTTTAGTCGATTTCAACGGTGCGAAGCCGCAGGGCGTTGGCGATGACCGATACCGAGCTAAAGCTCATGGCCAGGGCGGCGATCATCGGCGACAGCAGGATGCCGAATACCGGAAAAAGCACGCCTGCCGCTATCGGCACCCCCAGCACATTGTACACGAGGGCGAAAACCAGATTCTGACGAATGTTTTTCAAGACGGCGTGGCTCAGGTTCCGGGCTTTTACAATCCCGTTCAGGTCGCCCCGGACCAGGGTAATGGCCGCGCTTTCTATGGCAACATCTGTGCCAGTGCCCATAGCAATGCCGACATCGCTTTTCGCCAGGGCCGGCGCATCGTTGATGCCGTCGCCAGCCATCGCCACGACCCGCCCGCTTTCCTGAAGCCGCGCTACTTCCCGAAGCTTGTCTTCCGGAAGCATTCCGGCTTTAAAACCGGAAAGATGAAGCTCTTTGGCCACAGCGGCAGCCGTATCCGGGTTGTCGCCGGTGAGCATAATGACTTCTACGTTTTTTTCCTGAAGCGCTTGGATTGCAGCGGCGCTGGTAGGCTTTATTTTATCGCCGATTACCACATACCCGGCTACAACACCGTCTACGGCCAGAAAAGAAACGGTTTTGCCTTGCTGCTGAAACGGCCGGACGGTTGCTGCCATGTCCGGGTGCAGTGGGCTGCCGGTTTGCTGCATCAGGGCAGCGTTGCCGAGCGCAATTTTCTTTCCCTGCACGGTTCCTTCCACTCCTTTGCCGGTAACGGCTTCGAAGTCTGTAACCGGGTGCAGGGCAGCGCCATGTTCCCGTCCGTAGCGCAGGGTGGCTTCGGCCAGCGGGTGCTCGCTGCTGCTGTTGAGCGAGGCGATAGCGCTCAGCACTTCCGCTTCGGTCAGTGCGGCATCAAAAGTGCCTACTTTTTCTACCGTAGGTTTCCCTTCGGTAATGGTGCCGGTTTTATCGATGATAAGTGTGTCCACCCGGGCCATTTGCTCCAGGGCGGCTGCATTTTTAATCAAGACCCCGTTGAGCGCACCTTTGCCCACGCCTACCATCACCGACATGGGCGTGGCGAGGCCCAGGGCGCAGGGGCAGGCAATAATCAAAACCGCTATGGCATTGATAAGCGCGTACACATAAGCCGGCTCCGGCCCGAAGAAGGCCCAGACGACAAAGGTGAGTACCGAGATGCCCACCACTACCGGCACAAAATAACCGGAGATGCGGTCTGCCAGCTTTTGAATCGGTGCGCGGCTGCGGCTCGCTTCATTCACCATCTGGATAATGCGGGCCAGCAGTGTTTCGCTGCCCACTTTTTCGGCCTGCATCACAAAAGTCTGGTTGCCGTTAATCGTTCCGCTGCTCACCGGGTCGCCGACTGCTTTGCGCACCGGTATGGGTTCGCCGGTAATCATGGATTCGTCGATGCCGGCGGCACCTTCCGTCAGGGTGCCGTCAACCGGAATTTTTTCGCCCGGTTTTACCCGCAGCAGGTCGCCGCGCCGGATGTCCTGGATAGCAACTTTTTCTTCCGCTCCATTCACAATGCGGGTGGCCGTGTTGGGCGCCAGCTTTAAAAGCTCTTTGACTGCTGCATTGGTTCTGCCGTGTGCCCGCGCTTCCAGCACCTGTCCGAGCAACACGAGGGTAAGGATAACGGTGGCCGCTTCAAAATACACATGAACCGCGCCGGAGGCCGTTTTGAACTGCTCCGGAAAAAAGCCGGGAACCAAAAGCCCAAACACGCTGAACACCCAGGCTACACCCGCGCCAATACCGATAAGGGTAAACATATTCAGGTGGCGGGAGCGGATGCTGCGCCAGGCCCGCACAAAAAACATCCAGGTGGCGTAAAACACAACCGGAATGGAAAGTCCGAACTGCACCCAGTTCCAGGTTTGCTGCGGCACCACGCGATACAGCGGATTGCCGGGGAGCATCTCGCTCATGGCAATGATGAAAACCGGCAGGGTAAAGGCCACGGCAATCCAAAGCTTTCGCAGCAGCTTTTTATAGGTTTGCTCTTCTTCGGAGACGCCGGGTTGGAGGGGTACCAGATCCATGCCGCAAATCGGGCAGGCACCGGGTTGATCCTGCACCACCTCCGGATGCATGGGGCAGGTCCACTGCTGCTGCGATGCGGCGGGGAGGAGAGCTTGCTCGGCTACGAGGTCCATGCCGCACACCGGACAGTCGCCGGGTTTGGGATAGGTTTTATCGCCTTCGCAGTGCATGGGGCAATAATAAACGCTGCCCGGCGGCGCAGGCGGCTGGGGCTTCTTTGGTTTTGGAGCAGCTGGCTGGGTGCCAGGCAAGTGGATTCCGTAAGGCCCGTCGGCACCCAGAGCGGCCTGAAGTTTTTCCAGCGGCACATGGGAGTCCATGGTTAGGGTGGCCTCTTTGGCCGCCAGGTCTACCGAGACGTCCGTAACGCCGGCTACTTTTGAAAGCGCTTCTGCTACATGCGTCCGACAGCCGTTGCAGGTCATCCCGGAAACAGCATACGTGTGAGTCATTGGGATTAAATTTTAGATACCCCAAAGGTCCCTGTATCCTTAAAGCCCGCTGTTACACTATTTCCGGTTTCTGTTGTAAGATTTACACCTCGTCCAGGTTTTGCCGGTTTTGGCTGCGCATCGCTTTGAAAAACGTTGGCGTCAGGCCGGTTTGTTTCTTGAACTGGTTAGACAAATACGCCGCGCTGCTGTAGCCCAGCCGGTAGGCAATTTCGCTCAGCGAAAGCTCGTCATACAGCAACAGCTCTTTTACTTTTTCTATCTTCTGGGCGATGGCGTATTTCTCAATTGTGATGCCTTCCACCTCCGAAAACAACTGGCTGAGGTATTTATAATCGTAGTGCAGTTCCTGCGAAAGCAGCGTGGAAAGGTTTTGCTCCGGCGTGTCTTCGCTGTGGTGAATCCACTGCACAAGGGCGTTTTTAATTTTTTCAATCAGCTGGCTCCGGCGGTCATTCAGGATTTCAAAACCAAGAGCGTTAAGAGATTCCTCCAACTGCCGGCGCACTTTGGCAGACGGTTCTGTTTTTAATTCCACCTCGCCCAGCGTAATGGTTTGCGGATTTAATCCCAACTTTTCAAACACGTCGGCGACCGCCATTTTACAGCGGTTGCAAACCATGTTTTTAATAAAAATTTTCAAGGAAAAGCGTGTTTAAAAAGAGCGTTTCAGGCTGCTTCCAAGACCCGAATTTCCGGAAATAAGGCCTCAATTTCCGGAAATTTTAGCGCGACTCACTTCACTTAAAAGGTCTTTTCCACACCCGGCCCCATCGTCAGCAGAAAGGCGGCTTCTGAAAGCGCCCGAACGCTGTGCGGAATTTTATCGTCTACGGCCAGCGCCTCGCCGGGTTGCAACGAGAACGGTTTTTCATTCACCACCACTTCCAGTTGCCCTTCCAGCGCCTGAATGGTAATCGGCCCGTCGGCGGTGTGGGTGTCCATCAACGCGCCCTCGTGGAGGGCCAGCAACACCACGCGCAGCCGGGGGTGATGCACCAGCGTAATGGC
>JAEWBT010000051.1 GCA_023391015.1 Bacteroidota bacterium | reverse complement strand
AGCCGTGTAGCCCAGCGCAGTTATCACCAGGTTGAGCTGCCCACTGGCCGGAATATTATCGATTTCAAATTCCCCATTGGCTTCCGTAAACGCCGTTCCAGCCAGGATGCCACCGGTAGCGGAGTCTTCCGGCGAGCGGAGATGAAGGATTGTGACCGAAGCGCCGTCCACAGGTTTTCCGGTCGCGTTGTCCACGATCTTGCCATACATCTTGCCGCGCAGTTGTGGGCGGCTGGGTTGCTGTCCTTGCGGGGCACTACCTTGCGGTGCCTGGGCAAAGGCGGTCAGCGAAAGGGTGGAGCAAAAAACCAGAAAGGAAAAACGTTTCATAAGCAGATGTACAAAGTACTGTCATGATACCGTCAGCGGGTGGGAAAGAGGCGCTATAAATTCCTTAAAAAAGAACGATGGATAAGAAAAGCGCTTTGGGTACGTTTTGTATGAAAACGAATAATTTTATTTCCTAAAAATCTCTGGCGATGACACTTTCTATTTCTCAAAGACGCTTAGGTGTTTTGTTGATGACTGCGCTTCTTTTGGCGGTTCCGTTGATTGCCATGCAGTTCACCCGCGACGTGCGCTGGACGGCAGGAGATTTTCTGGTGGCAGGCGGATTATTGCTAAGCGCTGGCTTTTTGGGAGAGTGGATTTTGCGCAGTCCTTTGGGGAAATATCACCGGGTTTTGCTGCTACTGGCAGCCTTGGTTGTCTTTGGCTTGCTTTGGGCAGAGCTGGCAGTGGGTATTTTCGGAACGCCGTTTGCTGGCAGTTAAGCGATACAGCGCCTAATTTTAGCGTCGTTTATGATTGTCTTTCCGATTGCCAAAATTAACCTCGGCCTGTATGTAACCGAAAAGCGCACCGACTGCTACCACAATCTGGAAACCGTGTTTTTTCCGGTAACAAGCGTGAAGGATGTTTTGGAAGCCGTTCCGGCGGCGGGCGAAAAACCGGAAATGCACCTTTCCGGACTGCCGGTTTCCGGAAATCTGGAACAAAATCTGGTGTGGAAAGCCTATCAGTTGTTGCGCAATCAATTTCCCCAAAAAGTGCCACTTCTGGATTGGCATCTTCATAAAGCCATTCCCATGGGCGCGGGATTGGGTGGCGGCTCGTCGGACGGTACACAGGCGCTGCTGATGCTGAATGAAATGTGCGGGTTGGAGCTTCCGGAAAAAGAGATTTTAGAAATGGCGCTTTCGCTGGGTTCCGACTGCCCGTTTTTTGTGTATGGAAAACCGTGTTTTGCTGTCGGTCGAGGCGAGCAATTAGCGCCGCTGGAGCTTTCGCTTGAAGGCCATCGGGTAGAAATTTTTCCTTCTGATATCCACGTAAGCACCGGCAAAGCGTTTGGGATGCTTTCTCCCCGACCTGCACCTTTTGACTTGCGAACGTTGCCCCAAATTCCGGTAACCGAGTGGCGAAACATTATCGGAAATGACTTTGAAGGACCGGTGTTTGCGATGCACCCGGAACTGGCTACGGCGAAAAGCGCGATTTATGAAAAAGGTGCGGTGTATGCGCAGATGAGTGGCAGCGGCAGTGCGCTGTTTGGGATTTTTAAGGCTTAAATTTCCGGAAATCCATGACCTGACAGGTCCGAAACGAAGTGGAGGATGCCTGTCAGGTCCGCGTTGTTTGTAGGGAGATTTTCCGGAAAATAGGGCTCTCCCAAAAGCGTCTTTCTGACCTGACAGGCATCTGCGGCTTCCGCTTCGCTCCCGCCTTGACCTGTCAGGTCCCGGAATTTCCGGAAATATCAGGGCCTGATGAACCCATGGAAGCTTATCCGGAAAAAGGCTCAATGCTTTTCCCATTCAAACAAAAATCCCCAACCGGCAAATGCCAATCGGGGATTTTTACTGTAGGAACTAATTCCTGATACCTAAAGTCTAAGACCTTAATAATCCATGCCCATGCCGCCCGGCATACCGCCGCCCATAGCAGGTGCAGCAGATTTCGGCTCTGGCTTGTCGGCTACAACAGCCTCGGTAGTGAGGAGCATACCGGCGATAGACGCGGCATTTTCCAGGGCCACACGGCTTACTTTGGTGGGGTCGATCACACCAGCGCCAATGAGGTTTTCGTATTGCTCGGTGCGGGCGTTAAAGCCAAAGTCGGACTGGCCTTCTTTGATTTTGTTCACCACTACAGAGCCTTCCATACCAGCGTTTTCCACGATGGTGCGGATCGGTGCTTCCAGCGCACGGCGGATGATTTGCACGCCGGTTGCTTCGTCACCATTGTCGGTGTCAATGTTCTGAAGGGCTTCAATGGCGCGGATGAAAGCCGTACCACCGCCGGCCACGATGCCTTCCTGAACGGCAGCGCGTGTGGCGTGCAGCGCGTCGTCCACACGGTCTTTTTTCTCTTTCATTTCCACTTCGGTAGCAGCGCCTACATACAGCACGGCCACACCGCCGCTCAGCTTCGCCAAGCGCTCTTGGAGCTTCTCACGGTCGTAGTCGGAAGTGGTGGTTTCAATCTGGGCTTTGATTTGGTTTACGCGGCCTTCGATACCGGACTTTTCGCCTTTACCGCCTACAATGGTGGTGTTGTCTTTATCAATGGTGATGCTTTCGGCCTGACCGAGGTATTCCATCGTAGCGTTTTCCAGCTTGTAGCCCTGGTCTTCGGAAATCACGATGCCGCCGGTGAGGGTAGCGATGTCCTGCAGCATTTCCTTACGACGATCGCCAAAGCCCGGCGCTTTCACAGCCGCAATTTTGAGGGAGCCACGCAGCTTGTTTACTACGAGGGTAGCCAGCGCTTCGCCGTCTACATCTTCGGCAATAATCACCAGCGGACGACCGCTCTGCACGGTGCTTTCCAGAATCGGCAGAATGTCTTTCAGTGTGGAGATTTTCTTGTCGTAGATGAGAATATACGGATTGTCGAGGTCGGCAATCATTTTCTCGGTGTTGGTCACGAAGTAGGGCGACAGGTAACCGCGGTCAAACTGCATGCCTTCTACCACGTCCACAGTGGTATCAGTGCCTTTGGCTTCTTCAACGGTAATAACACCCTCATTGCCCACTTTGCTCATCGCTTCAGCAATTAGCGAACCAATCGTGGTGTCGTTGTTGGCAGAAATCGTAGCTACCTGCTTGATTTTCTCATTGTCGTTGCCTACGGTCTGCGACTGTGATTTCAGGTTTTCCACAACAGCTTTCACGGCTTTGTCGATACCACGCTTCAGGTCCATTGGGTTGGCACCAGCAGCTACGTTTTTCAGACCTTCAGAGATGATGGCCTGCGCCAGAACGGTAGCGGTTGTGGTGCCGTCACCAGCGATATCAGCGGTTTTGGAAGCCACTTCCTTCACCATTTGGGCGCCCATGTTTTCGATTGCGTCTTCGAGCTCAATTTCTTTTGCTACGGAAACGCCATCTTTGGTCACGCCGGGAGCACCGAATTTCTTCTCGATAACTACGTTGCGGCCTTTCGGTCCGAGGGTTACTTTAACTGCGTCTGCAAGAACGTCAACGCCTTTCTTCATTTTGTTGCGGGCGTCGGTATTAAAATGGATTTGCTTAGCCATAATTTGAATTTGCTAATGTTTTTTGAGGAAAAGGATAATTGTCGTGCAAAGGAGCCATTAGCAGATAAGCATATCGGCACATTCGCACATTGTTTTTAGATGACCGCCAGGATGTCGCTTTCGCGCATAATCAGGTAGTCTTTGCCTTCAAGGCTCACTTCCGTTCCGGCGTATTTGCCATACAGCACGGTGTCGCCTGCTTTTACGGTCATCGGCTCGTCTTTCTTGCCGGGGCCGGCAGCCACTACGGTACCACGCATGGGCTTTTCTTTCGCCGTATCGGGGATGATAATGCCGGAAGCAGTCTTTTCTTCAGCAGCAGCGGCCTGAACGAGCACGCGGTCGTGGAGGGGTTTGAAGTTAGGTGTCATATCTTTAAATAAAGAGGTTTGAAAAAAGATGGATTTGCCTCTTTTCTACACGATTTGTGCCACGCACCCTTTCCTGACGGCATTGCAGCAAGACAAAGAAAAAGTGCCATTTCGGGAAAAGAGATGGCAGAAAACCTGTCAGGATTTCAGTTGGGAGTGCGCCGGACGGGCGGCAAATAGCCCAATTCAGTAACATTCGTTAAACCCGTTTCCGCAAAAGGGGCTTTTGCTTTCATTTGTCTTTAAAAGCCGCCTCCGGTCCATAGTTTGCAATCATACTCAAAACTGCTAAAAACCTTTTTTTAAAGATTATGATGTACGGACCTCCGGGCTATATGCTCCTTGCCGTAGTGATGCTGGTGGTGGGAATGATTGTGCAGGGGCGGCTCAAAAGCAAGTTCCGCCACTACAGCGAAATGCCCCTGGGTGCCGGTCTTTCCGGAAAACAGGTGGCCGAGCGGATGCTAAGTGAAAACAACATCCACGATGTACAGGTCATCTCCACACCGGGCTTTCTTTCCGACCACTACAACCCTGAAAACAAAACCATTAACCTCAGCCCCGACGTGTATGACGGGCGCAGTGTGGCCGCCGCTGCCGTAGCTGCCCACGAAACCGGCCATGCCGTGCAACACGCCGTAGCCTACGGTCCGCTGAAAATGCGCAGCGCGCTGGTGCCCATTGTGC
>JAEWBT010000080.1 GCA_023391015.1 Bacteroidota bacterium | reverse complement strand
AGCGTAGCGCCTTCTTCGGCTACGGGGTGGAAAATGCCCGCCTGCTCGGCGTTCAGTTCAAAGGTGGCCTTTTCGGACTCCAGCTCGCACAGCACTTCATCGCGCTGCACGTAATCGCCGTCTTTTTTGGTCCATTTCACCAGCGTTACTTCGGAGATAGATTCGCCTACGGAAGGCACCTTGATTTCAATCATCGGGAGGGTCGGATTTGCGGGTGCAAAATTAAGGTAAAAGAAGGGGGGATTAAAATGGGAAGTTTATTGGGGTTAGAGCCCGTTGGGCGTTGGAGCCTATGGCGTTGGAATTTCATGTTGGAGCCCTTCGGGCGTTGGATGCGGTTGGAGCTTCGCGTTGCCTTTTTCCTGTTTTCATTCCAAAGCTGCTAAAGCGGATACATTCAATCCAAAATCACGCTTTCCGGATTCATCCATTCCGGCACCAAATTGTTATTCTAAAGTACCTTAAACACTTTGCGTTCTTTCGCACCTGCATGAATTTTTTCACCCCTGCCCTGCTCTACTGGCATACCCACCACAACCACCGTGCGTTGCCCTGGAAAGGGATTTCGGACCCCTATAAAATCTGGCTTTCAGAGATTATTCTCCAACAAACGCGCGCCGAACAAGGTAGGCCTTATTACGAGCGCTTTACGGAAACCTACCCGACTGTTCATGACCTCGCCCGCGCGCCGGAAGACGAGGTGTTCCGGTTGTGGCAAGGCTTGGGTTATTACAATCGCTGCCGCAATTTACTGGCTACGGCAAGGGTCGTAAGTGATGATTTTAGGGGGAAATTTCCGGAAACTTACGACGGTCTGCTTCAACTCAAAGGCATTGGTCCTTACACAGCAGCAGCCATTGCGTCGTTTGCCTTTGGCGAACCGCACGCCGTAGCCGATGGGAATGTGTACCGCGTACTGGCGCGTTATTTCGGAATTTATACCTCACCCGCAACGCCCGAAGGGAAAACCCTTTTTTCCGGAAAAGCAACTGAATTGCTGGATAAAACCGCCCCGGCGCAGTGGAATCAGGCCATTATGGATTTAGGCGCAACGGTTTGTACGCCCCAGAACCCAGCTTGCGGCGAATGCCCCTTACAAAACCACTGCTACGCGTATCAAAACAATGCGATTGGCGAGCTGCCGGCCCGCATCGCCAAAGGGCCTTTAAAGCAACGGTTCCTGCATTATTTGATTCTGGAACACGACGGTAAAATCTGGCTTTCACGAAACGAAGACAGCGGTATCTGGCGTGGTCTTTACCAGCCTTTTTTAATAGAAAGCACCGAAGCGCTGGACTCCCGCGCCCTCGCCGCCCATCCTGATTTCCGGAAATTGGGACTGGGCGTAGCGCAGTTGGAGTATGAAGGGCACCTGCACCGCAAGCTCACCCATCAGGCGCTGGACATCCGGTTTTTCCGCGTTCAGATTTCCGGAAAACCAGCGCTTTTTTCCGGAAACGGCGTTTGGGTGCGCCCGGCAGAAATCGTAAAGCTGCCTTTACCCAAGCCGATTGCCACTTTTTTTGAAAAAAAAGCCTACTTTTAAAACCGCTTCCAAAGAGCCGCTTTACAGAACCGAATTTTTGACTTTTAAACCGGGATATATTATTTATGAGAGGCGTTAACCGAGTCGTTTTGATTGGCAACCTGGGCCGTGACCCCGATGTGCAATACCTGGAAGGCAATATTGCCGTGGCCAAATTCCCACTCGCCACTACCGAAAGCTACAAAGACAAAGAAGGCCAGACCGTTTCGCAAACCGAATGGCATACGGTGGTGCTCTGGCGCGGACTGGCCGAACTGGCGCAACGTTACCTCCACAAAGGCTCGCTGGTTTTTATCGAAGGAAAACTGAAAAACCGGAACTGGGAAGACGCGCAGAAAATCCGGCGTTTCTCCACCGAAATCGTGGCCGATAATCTGGTAATGCTGGACCGCAAGAAAGAAGGAGATTACTCCGGTCAGAACCATTCTAACACGAATCATACACAGTCTGAAAACCCTTTGCCTACTTCTTCGGGTTACGGTTCTACAAATAGCGCCTCAAGCGATGAGGACGAGGTGCTGCCTTTTTAAGCGTCCGGAGTTTCGTAGTTTCTTTGCGTGGGAAAAGGCTTGAGCGCGTCTTTATGATGACGATTTCAAGAGGCTTTTTCCGGAAATTTTTCTCTCCCAAAAGACAGGTTATGCCTTTATTTTCCGGTTTTTCAATCCCGGCTATTGTGTTGTTTCAGGCTTCAGGCGAGCCGGTTTCGGATGTTACGATTCTAACGGTCATTGTGCTGTTGTTGCTGCTTCTTTCCGGAATTACGGCGGGTGCAGAAACCGCTTTTTTCTCTCTAAAGGCCAAGGATTACAACCACCTCAAGACGCGCGACCAATACAGCGCCCGTCAGGCTGTTGCTTTGCTGGATCAGCCCAAGCGACTGATGGCTACTTTGCTGATAACCAATACGTTTATCAATATCGCTATCATCATCACCAGCAGCCTGCTGGTGCGGCAGCTCTTGGAAATCAACGGTGTGGATACAACCGGCATTCTTTCATTTGTGATTCAAACGGTAGTGGTGCTGGTGATTCTCACCCTTTTTGGAGATATTCTTCCCAAAGTGTACGCCGCACAATACAACACCCGCATGGTGCTCTTTTCGGCTCCGGTGCTCAGCGTTTTCGACAATCTTTTCAAGCCGATTGCCGGGACACTCATCTCTTCCAACGCTTACATTGAAGAGCAACTCTCGCCGCGCCCGACGGTGAACATGACCGAAGCCGAACTGGAAGAAGCCATTGCAAAATCGCTGGGAAAAAACGCCAGCCGCTCTGAATTGAGCATTTTCAAAGGCATTCTGCGTTTCGGGCAAATCACGGTGCGCCAGATTATGCGGACGCGGCTGGACGTAAAAGCCATTCCGGAAAGCCTTTCTTTCGCGGAGGTTGGGGCCTTTGCCGCCCAAACATCCCACTCGCGGTTGCCGGTATTCCGGGGTACGCTGGATCAAATTGTCGGGATTGTAAACAGCAAAGATTTTCTGGCGCATGCCAATGAAGCGGATTTCGACTGGCACACCTTGATTCGCCCGGCCTACTTTGTACATCCCGAAAAGCCGATTGAAGATTTGTTGAAGGAATTTCAATTGCAGCGCATGCACCTGGCCATTGTGGTGGATGAATTTGGCGGCACCTCCGGCATCGTAACGTTGGAAGATATTCTGGAAGAAATTATCGGCGATATCCGCGACGAATTTGACAAAGAAGAAATCCATTTCCGGAAAATAGACCCCCAAACCTACATTTTTGAAGGCCGGATGCCTATAAACGATGCCTGCCGCATTAGCCGCATCCCAACCGACACTTTTGACCGGGTGCGCGGTGGCAGCGACTCCATCGGCGGACTGGTGTTGGAAATCAGCGGTCGCTTTCCGAAAGTGGGCGAGGCAGTTAACTGGAACGGCTACGAGTTTAAAGTAACGGAGCTGGACGGCATGCGGATTCAGATGGTGCAAATGCGGGCACCGCAGCCAGCAGGCAAAACAGAAGTATTTGCCGAGACAGATCAAAATCCGGATGCCTTTGATCGGCGGGCACGCAAGCATTAAAGGTAGTCATGAAAAGAATTTTGGCTTTGGAAGCGGCTTTGGATACGAACAATAACATTATCAAATACAATATAAATACTTCCTGCCAAGTTCTCATCCAAACTAATAATATTTTTCGATAGTCCATGAATATCGCCTGCAATTGCTTTTAAAAGACCGTTCAAAAATACCAGCTTCGCTAAACGCCCGTTGCAATGCACCTTTGCGCCAGATTTTAATTTTCTAAAACCAAAATTTCTGGAAACGTTCGTCATCAACCAGTCGCCCCACCCGCTGCCCCACTATCAAACGGAGGGCGCGGCGGGACTGGATGTTTGCGCCTGGCTGCCCGAGCCCGTAACAATCGGCCCTTTGCAACGTATCGCCATTCCCACCGGCCTGTATTTTGCCTTGCCCGCCGGGACGGAAATACAGGTGCGCCCGCGCAGTGGCCTGGCCTTAAAACACGGCATTACGGTGCTGAACAGCCCCGGCACCATTGACGCCGATTATCGCGGTGAACTGCGCGTGTTACTTGTAAATCTTTCCGCCGAAGCGTTTACCATTACCGACGGCGACCGGATTGCCCAACTCATCCTGGCCCGCTACGAACGGCTCGATTGGCACGAAACCGATAAACTTCCGGAAACGGCGCGCAGCACCGGCGGCTTGGCTCTACCGGCACTGCAAAAATTTCTTCTCTCTATAACCTTTTTTCTAAAATGAACATCATCATCCCAATGGCCGGCATGGGCAAACGCATGCGCCCGCACACCCTGACCACTCCCAAACCGCTGGTCTCGGTTGCCGGAAAACCCATTGTGCAGCGCCTCGTGGAAGACATCCTGAGCACATCGCGCGAAAAAGTGGAAGAAATTGCATTTATCATCTCCCCGGCTTTTGGAAAAGCGGTGGAAGACACCCTAATGAACATCGCGGAATCGCTGGGTGCAAAGGGGAAAATTTATTACCAGGAAGTGGCGCTCGGCACAGCCCATGCCCTGCTTGCTGCCGCCGATTCGCTCTACGGCAATGTGCTGATTGCCTTTGCCGATACGCTTTTCAAGGCTTCATTTGAAATTGATGTTACCAAAGACGCCATTGTGTGGACGCAACGTGTGGACGACCCGTCGGCTTTTGGCGTGGTGAAATTGAGCGATGGCGGTGAGATTCTGGAATTTGTGGAAAAGCCCGCCGAATTTGTGTCCGACCAAGCCATTATCGGGGTGTATTATTTCCGGGATGGCGAGCGGCTGCGCGGCGAATTACAGCGTCTGCTGGACGAAAACATCATGCAGAAAGGAGAGTATTTTCTCACCGACGCGATGGACCACATGCTGCAAAACGGCGTCAAATTCTACACCGACGAGGTGGAAGAATGGCTGGACTGCGGCAACTACGGCGCAACGGTATTCACCAATCAACGCGTGCTGGAACTGAAAAGCCAAAGCGAGAATCTGCTCCACGAAACCGCCGTGGTGGAAAACAGTGTCCTCATTCAGCCGGTTTTTCTGGGCAAAAACGTAACGATTCGCAATTCGGTGGTAGGTCCGCACGTTTCGCTGGAAGCCAACGTAACGGTTTCGGACAGTCGCCTGCGCAATTCCATTGTTGGGGAAGGAACGGTTTTGGAAAACGTAAACCTGCACAACTCTATGCTGGGCAAAAGCGTTGTTCTGAAAGACGTTCCCCGCGAGTGGAGTATTGGTGATTTCTCTACTTCGGCCTGATTTTTATCCTTTTTATCCTTTCTGTGAGGCGGATTTCCTTTATTTTTCTTTTGGCAGCCGGCAGCCTGATTTCAGCGCCGGCCCTGGCGCAAGCGCCCCCTGCACCGCTGCCCGAGACTTCGGCGCTGCAGGCCAACAACCTGTTTTTTGACGGCTTGCAGGCCCGCAACAAAGGCGCGACACGCGAGGCGGTGATGGCGTTTGAAAAATATACCGCCCTGCGCCCGGCCGACGCAGCAGGCTGGTATGAACTGGCCCGGCTGCGCTTAAAGGAAAACAAAGCTTCTCAGGCGGGCGAGGCGATTGGAAAAGCCATTCGCCTGGACCCGGAAAACAAATGGTATCGCTATTTTGACGCCGACCTACTAACGCTGCAAAGCAAGTTTGAAGCCGCTGCTGACGCTTATGCCGCCGTGGCCGATAAAAACCCTGGCGTGGATGACCGTATCAAAGCGTCCCTGCTCTACCAGCGTGCCAAAGCGTTCCCAAAAGCGCTGGACCAACTGGACAAAGCCCTTAAGACCGCGCCCGGCGACGAAGAGCTTCTGACCCAAAAACAGCAACTGTACCTCAAAGCCAATCAGGTGGACAAAGCGCTGGAAGTAGCCCGCCAGCTGATTGCCACCAACCCCGACGAGCCGCGATACCGTGTGCAGCTGGGGCAGATTTACGAAAACAATCAACAGCTTCCGGAAGCGTTAAAAGTATATGAGGAAGCCGAAAAGTTGTTTCCTGGCGACCCGGTGGTGCAGCTTTCGCTTGCTGAGTATTACCGGAAAACCAAGAACGAAGAAAAGCAACAGGAATACCTGCGCAAAGCGATTGTAAACAAAGAACTGGATCCGGAAACCCAAATCGGACTGTTGCTACCCTACTTGCAGGACATGGCGCAGGATTCGTCGCGGCGCACCGAAGGCGTGGAAATTGCCGAGCAACTGGCCGCACAGCACCCGAAAGACGCGCGCATCCAACTGTTTTATGGCGAGCTGTTGCAGATGACCGGCAAAGACGAAGCGGCCTCGGGGCAATACCGGAAAGTGGTGGAGCTGGATCCGTCGAAGTTTCCGGCGTGGCAGCAACTGATGTTTTCCTATACCGCGCCCAAGGACGCCGATTCCCTGATTGCGGTGAGCGAGCGGGCGTTGCGCCTGTTTCCCACCCAGGCCATTGCCCATTACTTAAATGGGATTGGCTACCAGAACAAGAAAAATTATAAGTCGTCGGCAAAAGCCATTCAACGCGGCATTGACCTGCAACCGGAAGAAAATACCGAGTTGCTTGCACAGATGTACGTCTCGCTGGGCGATACGTATAATTTTATGAAGGATTACACCCAGAGCGACAGCGCCTATGAAACGGCCCTGCGCCTGGACGACCGGAACGCAACTGTGCTCAATAATTATGCTTATTATCTTTCGGTGCGCAAAACGCGGTTGAAAGACGCCGAGGCAATGTCTAAAAAGTCGTTGGAAATCCGGCCTGATGAAGGTACTTTCCTGGATACCTACGGCTGGATTCTCTACCAGCAAGGCAAGTATAAAGATGCCCGGACGTATATCCAACGCGCTATTGACGCGGCCAGCGGCGAAGGCGATGGTACCCTCTACGACCACCTCGGCGACGTGCTCTACCAACTGGGAGAAAAGCAAAAAGCGCTTGATGCCTGGAAAAAAGCACAGCAAAAGGAAGCCGACAACCCCCTCCTGCCCCGCAAAATCGCCGAAGGCAAACTCTATGAATAAGGTCTGGATCAAAGGGTTAGCGGCGCTTCTTTCTTTGGGGCTTTTGACAAGTTGTCACTCGTCCAAAAAAGCTACTGGCAATGCCACCGCACCAAAAGAGAAAAAGCGTAAAAAAGCCAAGACAGATACTGTTGTGATAGCGGGGCCGGCGGGGCCCAGCACTGCCGACCTGGCACTGGCCCGGAAGCTCAATGAAAAGGCATTATTTTCCGGAAATTTTCAGACTTTTTCCGGAAAAGCCAAGGCCAGACTGGACAACAACGGCGAAAGCAACGAGTTCTCTGCCAATATCCGCATCCGGAAAAGCGAGGCGATCTGGATTAATGTTTCGGCTTTGGGCGGACTGGTGAACGTGGCCCGTGTGTATATCACACCGGATTCGGTGCGCATGGTGAATTTCTTACAGAAAAATGCACGGTTGTTGCCGTTTTCCGAAGCCGGAAATCTACTGCCGTTTCCGCTTTCTTTTGCGGATTTGGAAGCCCTGTTGATTGGCTACGCCCCGGCGACGCCCGGCATGCAACCCCGCGGCGTTCAGGCCCTACCCGACCGGCTGTTGGTCTTCAACACCACCGCCACCGGCGAGCAAACCCACTTTTTTTCCCTGCCCGATACGGTGCTCAGCGGTTACGGTGTTTCGCTGCAAACGAAAGATGCCGAACCGGTTACTTTTTCGATGGCGCTTCGCGGGCTGATGAAAGAAGGAGCCTTTCCGTTTTTCCGGGAGCGCACCGCTACCTGGCAAACCGGCGAAAAAAGGGGGGAGCTGCAACTATCGTTCGACAATCCGCAATGGAACGGCAATATATCCACCCCGTTTTCGGTACCGAAGGGATATAATGTGGAGTGAGAAGGATTGTGTGTGTTAGGGATCGGGGATTTGGTAGAGGCAAGGCATGCCCTGTCTCTACGGAAGACATCTTTTTCCGGACAGTAACAAGGTTGCACCCTTACAGGATTTCTTTTGTCTTTTGTCTATCGTCTTTCGTCTTTTTACTTTCGCCCCATGAAAGTTGTTCTTTTCGCCGGCGGTCGCGGCACCCGCATTTCCGAAGAATCTTCGCTACGCCCCAAACCCATGATTGAGATTGGCGGCAAGCCCATCCTCTGGCACATCATGAAAAGCTATGCAGCCTACGGCCACACCGAGTTTATCGTGTGCCTGGGCTATAAAGGCTGGATTATCAAAGAGTATTTCACCAACTACTTTCTCCACAATGCCGACCTGACGGTGGATCTCTCCAACAACTCCATCGAAGTGCACAACGCCGGGGCCGAACCGTTTAAAATCACGCTGGTAGAAACGGGACTCGACACGATGACGGCGGGCCGCCTCAAGCGCGTGTTGAAATACACGGCCGGCGAGCGCTTTATGCTCACTTACGGCGACGGCGTTTCAGACGTGAACCTGGACGAACTACTGCGCTTCCACGAGGCTTCCGGAAAGATTTGCACCATGACCGCCATTCAGGCTACCAGTCGCTTTGGGGTGTTGAAGATGGAAGCAGACGGCACGATTGATTCTTTTGAAGAAAAACCTGCCGATAGCGGCACCTGGATCAACGGGGGCTTTTTTGTGGTGGAGCCGGAAATAGCCCGCTACCTGCCCGATAATGCCGATGATGTCATGTGGGAGCGCGAGCCCCTCGATGGCCTTGCCCGCGACGGACAGATCGCTGCTTATCGCCACCACGACTTCTGGAAGTGTATGGACACCCTGCGCGACAAGGAAGAGCTGGAAATGCTCTGGGAATCCGACCCAAAGTGGAAGAAATGGTAGAGAGCGCAGGGTTGAGGATTGAGGTTTGAGGGATGATATAAACGTTGGGCGGACCTATTCCATGATTCCTACATTATGCGGGTCATTGCGAGCGAAGCGAAGCAACCTGCACAATATGCACTGACAGTCCTCTGTTCCTGACAGCCTGATTTCTAAACTTATTTTCCGGAAAAGAGCATGACTTTTAACCGTAAACCCGGCTGTGTTTACATGATGACTACGGCTTCCAATACAGCGCTCTATACAGGTGTTACCTCCAATCTGCGTGCAAGAGTTTGGCAACATCAACACCCAACGCCGCAAAGCAAATGCTTCACCGCTCTGTATCATTGCACAAAACTGGTCTATTATCGCTGGTTCGATGACGTTACGCACGCAATAACAGAAGAAAAGCGCATCAAAGCCGGTAGTCGCAGGGCAAAGGAAGAATTGGTAACTTCTCAAAACCCGCAGTGGCGCGACCTGTCGCCGGAAGCAGCGGAAATGTAATACTTGAAATAGCAAGCAGAAACGAACGGCATGCTGTGCAGGTTGCTTCTCTCCACTTCGTTTCGCTCGCAATGACCCGTATTTTGTATCATTTCTTATTCAGAGTCCTCCCTGATGAACTTCTCCCTCCTCCAATCCTTTTTTTCCGGAAAACGCGTTTTCCTCACGGGCCATACGGGCTTTAAAGGTGCCTGGATGCTTCTGCTCCTTAAACAGCTCGGCACCACGGTGAAAGGCTATTCCCTTGCGCCGGAACACCCGGAGGATCTCTATAATCAGATCGGTGGCAATGCCTTGTGCGAATCGGTGATTGCGGATGTACAGGACGCCCAAAGAGTGCAACAGGAGATACTGGATTTCCAACCCGATGTCATCTTCCACCTCGCCGCGCAGGCCCTGGTGCGGCGCTCCTATCGCGCACCGCTGGAGACCTTTGGGGCCAATGTGATGGGTACGGCCCATGTGCTGGATGCCTTGCGATTTATGAAAGATCCGGTTACAGCCATCATCATTACCACCGATAAGGTGTATGAAAACGATGAACGCGGCACTGCTTTTCCGGAAAATGCACCGCTGGGCGGCTACGATCCCTACAGCGCCTCCAAGGCTGCCGCTGAAATCGTGATTGATTCCTACCGGCGCTCGTTTTTCCATCCCCAAAAACATGCCGAACACGGCAAGACAATCGTCTCGATGCGGGCCGGAAACGTCATCGGCGGCGGCGATTTCTCCGAAGACCGCCTCATCCCCGATATGGTTCGGGCCATCCAAAAGGGCAACCCCGTGGTGCTTCGCAATCCCCAAAGCGTGCGCCCGTGGCAACATGTGCTGGAACCGCTCGTGGCCTACCTGCTACTGGCCGTAAAAGCTTCGGGAACGGATGGAGCCACCTTTGCCACCGCCTATAACATTGGCCCCGACCGGCAGGATGAGCGCACGGTGCTGGACGTAGCCACGCGGTTCTATAAGGCTTTTGGCCTCCATCAACAGCCCTCCATCCAGCCCGACGCATCGCTCCATGAGGCGGGCCTGCTGATGCTGGACAACGCCAAACTGAAAGCCGCTACCGGTTGGCATCCCCTCCTCACTGCCGACGAAGCGATCGACTGGACTGCCGCATGGTATGCCTCCGGGGAAGGGGCGAAGGAAAAGTGCGAAAACCAAATCCGGTTGTATTTTGGACGGACCGAAACGCCTTCTCCATGAAACTTGCCTTCCGGAAGCCCCGCGCCATTGCCCCATCGGTGCAGTTGCCCCATAGCAACCCCGACGCCCACGGGCATCCCCAAAACTGCCTCAACTGCGGCGCGGCGCTCCTGGGCGCGTATTGCCACGATTGCGGGCAAAGCGCCCACACCCACCGCATGTCGTTCAAGCACTTCCTGCTCCACGACTTTGTTCACGGCGTGTGGCACCTGGACAAAGGCTTCCCCGCTACGATTAAGAAGGCGTTCGTGAACCCCGGCAAGGAAATCCGGGCGTATCTGGCCGGGAAACGCATGGGTTGGTTCAGCATCCTGACGACTATCGTCCTAATCCTGGCCGTAACCGGCTTCCTCGATGCCCAACAACCAGAGGTCCCTTTTGAGACCGAAGACACCCAACAGATTGTGGACTTTATGGACGCCCATGCCAAGTGGATTCTCTTGGGTTCTTCGCTGATATTCAGCCTGTCCAGCGTGGTGTGCTTCCGGAGGCTTCGCCTCAATCTTTCGGAACATACCATCATCAATGCCTTTTTTCTGATAGGCGTTCTGGTTATTAATCTGGTCGATACGCTTTTTGGATTCCTCATAGAAGACACGGGCTTAGTATGGATGCTTGTTGCGGCCATCTACCTCACTTATGCTTATTATAATGCCTTCCGGCAGGCTTTTTCCTTTGGAGGATGGCTTTGGCGCTACCTGACCCATTGGGTTTTCAGTACGCTTATTGTCTCGGTTATAAGTCTTGGAGGGCTATCAATATATTTTGCCATCACCGGGAAGGATAAAATCTATATCAAGACCAGCCGCCCGCCTGCCAAACATGCTCCAGCCACCACCCATTAAAGACCTCCAAATCCTTTCCCTCCCCCACTTCACCGACCTGCGCGGGTCGTTCACGAAGGTGTTTCATGAAGATTCCCTTCGGGAAAAAGGCATTCATTTCACGCTTCGGGAAAGTTATTATTCTTTTTCTGCCAGGAACGTCATCCGGGGGATGCATTTCCAGACGCCGCCCGCCCAACATGCCAAGATTGTCTTTTGCCCCGTGGGCGAAATCCTGGATGTGGTGCTGGATATCCGCAAAGATTCGCCCACGTTCGGGCAGCATTTTTCCCAAATCCTTTCGGCTCAAAACCATCTGGCGCTCTATATCCCCGAAGGATGCGCCCACGGCTTCCGGGCACTCAGCGAGGGGGCGATGACCTTCTATCTGGTTTCCTCCGTCCACAACCCCGACCACGATAAGGGGATTCGTTGGGATAGCTTTGGGTTCGACTGGGGCGTGCCCGATTCCATCCTGAGCGACCGCGATAAAGGCTTTCCCACGCTGGAAGCCTTCCGGTCTCCTTTCTAATCTTTATGTAACTGCGAGTCATTCGTTCGCAAGAAGCGCCTCTGTTTTGTGGGTCATTGCGAGGAGGAACGACGAAGCAACCTGCACATCATACAGGGTATTTTGTGCAGGTTGCTTCGCTTCGCTCGCAATGACCCGTATTTTGTTTTTACCGCTAACGAATTACTGGGGATTACTTATGGCAGAACACCTTCTGCAATGCTGCAGAAGGTATGATGCAGTATTGCAGAACATGTGGTGCAGTATTGCAGAACATGTGATGCAGGGTTGCAGAAGGTGTGATGCAGTATTGCAGAACATGTGGTGCAGCATTGCAGAACATGTGATGCAGGGTTGCAGAAGGTGTGATGCAGTATTGCAGAACATGTGGTGCAGCATTGCAGAAGGTGTGATGCAGGGTTGCAGAACATGTGTT
>JAEWBT010000020.1 GCA_023391015.1 Bacteroidota bacterium | reverse complement strand
GTGCCAGTCCGCGCGTGGTGCTGTTGTTGCTCGGTGTGGCATCGGGGATGGCGTTGGAAAGCACAATGCGGTCGTAGTTGCCGACGGGCAGCGAAACGGTTGTTTTTCCCTTAAACGGCACCGTCCATGCTTCCGCTGCCACGCTGTCGCCCTGGAGGCCCAACACACCTGCTGGTGCCGCGAATGAGGTTTTGTTTTTAATGGAAATCTCCACCGAATCGCCTTTCTTTCCTTCTTTGCGCAAAGCAAAATCCACCGGCTCAGTAGTCGTGAAGGCGTTGTCCAGAAACCAACTCAGATCCTTGGGCGAATGTTTTTTCAACATCGCGAAAAAATCTTCCGGCTGCGGGTGGCGATATTTCCACGTCGCGTAGTAATCCCGCATCGCCGTGCGCAGGGCATCTTCCCCCATGTAGCCTTCCAGCCAGCGCATCCACGCCGCCGTTTTGTAATACACATCGCCGCCATAGTTGGCCTCGCGGTATCCTTCGGAGGAAAGGTTCAGCGGCTGGTCTTCGCCGGTTTTGGCCAGTTCGTAATAGAAAATCGTTTCGGCGTCGGGCTCGCGGAAGGCATTTTTACTCACGCCTTTCAGCTTGGCCGCTGTGTCGCGGTGCGCTTCGTTGTAGGCACTCACGGTTTTCCATTCATAAAAAGAATTCAACCCCTCATCCAGCCACGGGTAGCGGCGCTCGTTGCTGGCCAGGATGCCCTGAAACCAGTTGTGGCCCGCTTCGTGGATCACCACCGTTTTCAGCGCCGGGCTTGCCGCGCGGTCAATCACTGTAACGGTGGGGTACTCCATGCCGCCGCCCGCTTTCATGTCGCCTTCCACGGCTTTGATGGTGCGGTAGGGATAGGGGCCGAGGTTCTCGCTATACGTCTTCAGCGCCGCCTTCAGGTAATCGTTGCCGCGCTTCCAGTAAGCTGTGTCGGAGGGCAGAAAACCCATCCAGGTGGTGGTATAAAAGTCATTTCCGGCTACTTGCAGGCTATCCTTCCGCACCACAAAGCGCTTGTCGGCAAAAATGGCAAAGTCGTGGATGTTGTCTTCGGTAAAGCGAATGGTTTTGGTTACCGGTGCAGATTTCGGGAAGGAATCCTTCACGCCTGTATAGGCCGAAAACGGCACCCGGCTCAGCGAGTCCATCCACTGCGCTTCGCTTTCGGTTTGCAAATTGCCGGTGGCCATCACCACATAGTTCTGCGGCAGGGTGATTTCCACATCATAGCTGCCGATTTCGGCAAAAAATTCGCCTTGGTCCAGATACGGCATTACGTGCCAGCCATCGCGGTCATACACCGCCGGTTTGGGGAACCACTGCGTAATGAAATAGGCTTGTTTGGTGTGGCCGAAGCGGGAAAAAACCTGGGGAATCTTTACCCGGAAAGTCGCGGAGATGGTTCGTGTTTCGCCCGGCAGAATGGGCGTTGCCAGGTGCAATTCGCCCTGGTCAATGTTTTTCACCGAGTCGTCTTTATAATACCGCAACTCCCCCGCATCCCCAAAGCTCAAACTCCGGAAGCCGCCCTTGTCTTTCTCCTTGCTATAATAAAAAGCCGTTTTCCCGTTCTCCACCTGTTGCGCGTTAAAGGCCGTTTGATCGCTTTTATAAGCGTTGGGGTAGAGGTGCCAGTAGATCGTGCGCAGCGTGTCGGGGCTGTTGTTCGTATAGCGATATTCGGCAGTAGCCGTTAGTTCGTGGGCCGTGTCGTTCAGGGCTACTTGCATGCGCGTGTCCACGCGCTGCTGGAAGTAAGGCTTGGAGGGCTGCGCTTCGGCAAAAAAAGGCAGCAGGGAAAGGAGAAGGGCGCTCCGCAGTTTCATGGCGCAAAGGTGGGGGATTTTGGAGGGCAGAAAAAGCCCCCGCCCGGCTGATTTTCAAACCAGAAAGGGCAGGGGCTTTTAAGAAAAGCATTTCTTTTACACCACAACGCTGGCAATGGCGCTTTGCTGGCCCACAGGCTCGTCGCGCACCACATAATAGGCGTAATATTCGCGCTTTTCCGGAATTCCGGTTGCCAGATTGGGGCGATTGTCGTGATAGGGCGGGTGCGTGTCCTGCGCCAAAAAGGAAAAAGCTTCCTCATTACCGCGGCGGCTCCAGATTTTAATGCCATTGCTTTGCGCCTTGTCAAAATTCAGCACCACATGGCCGCCGCTGGTAGAAAGCTTCAGGATAGGCTGCGCCGCGTTGGGGTCCCAACTCACCTCTGCGCCAATAATACCCAGGTCTTTGCCGATGGCATCGGTGTATTTGGCGTTGGTTTTCATGGAAGCAGCCAGCTTGCGCACGCTGTTCACCACCGTGGTGCGAGAAGCATCCTTGGTAGAAGTTGCATTTTTGGCCGCCGTTTTGGCCGTTTCTACAGCCGCCAGATTTAAGTCGTATTGGTCGGATTGCGTTTTAACGGTCGTTACTTCGCCTGCGGGAATGCCCATTTGCTCGGCATATTCAGGGGCTTTTTGGTTGAAGTTTTGGAGAAAAACAGAGAGTTTATCGTCCTGTTTGGGGATGTAATCAATTTTCCTTTCCATGCTGGTTGGTTGTTTTTTAAAAAGGTGAGCTACAAACCTAATAATTGGTTTTCGGAATATCAATATGTAGGGCTAAAAAATAAATTCAGCCACTTCCGGCACCTACCCGAACACTTCCGGCACGTACCCGAACACTTCCGGTGCGTACCTGAACACTTCCGGCACGTACCCGAACGCTTCGGGCGCGTACCTGAACGGTTCGGGTGCGTACCTGAACGCTTCGGGCGCGTACCTGAACACTTCGGGTGCGTACCTGAACGCTTCGGGCGCGTACCTGAACGGTTCAGGTACACGCCCGGATGGTTCGTTACCACCAACAAAGCCTCTGGAGAAACCTATCAGGACTAAAAAACCTTGTCGGGTTGCTATAAATTCCCCTACGGCCTCCCGCAGAGACGTTACATGCAAGGTATCTACCGCATCCGCTACCCCCCCTGCCCCCCCAAAGGGGGGAATTCCTGTCAGTTCCTACTATCCACTATCCACTATCCACTATCCACTAATCACTATTCACTATTCACTATTCACTATCCACTATCCACTATCCACTATCCACTATCCACTATCCACTATCTCTTTATCTTCGCCCTACATATGGCTACCAATACATCCCAGCGCGACACCGAGCTTTTCCACCTCATCGACGAAGAATACCACCGGCAGCAGCGCGGCCTCGAGCTGATTGCATCGGAAAATTTTACCTCTATGCAGGTGATGGAAGCGATGGGTAACGTGATGACCAACAAATATGCCGAAGGCTATCCCGGCAAGCGCTACTACGGCGGCTGCGAAGTGGTGGATAAAAGCGAACAGCTGGCCATCGACCGTGCAAAGGAAATTTTTAATTGCGCCTGGGCCAACGTGCAGCCCCACAGCGGCGCACAGGCCAATGCGGCGGTGTTTCTCGCCTGCCTGCAACCGGGCGACACCATCCTGGGCCTCGACCTGAGCATGGGTGGCCACCTGACGCACGGCTCGGCGGTCAATTTTTCCGGAAAACTCTACAATCCCGTGTTTTATGGGGTGAAAAAAGAAGATGGCCGGGTGGATTATGAGATGCTCGAAGCGCAGGCGCGGGAACACAAGCCGAAGATGATTATCTGCGGGGCCTCGGCATATAGCCGCGATTGGGATTATGCCCGCATCCGCAAGGTAGCCGACGAAATCGGGGCCATCCTGCTTTGCGATATGAGCCACCCTGCCGGCCTTATTGCCGCCGGATTGCTGGATTCGCCGTTGGAGCATTGCCACATCGTAACCTCCACCACCCACAAAACCCTGCGCGGCCCGCGCGGCGGCATCATCCTGATGAAGGAAGATTTCCCCAACCCGTGGGGCATCACCGGCCCCAAGGGCGAAATCCGCACCATGACCCAGCTCCTCGACCTCGCCGTTTTCCCCGGCATTCAGGGCGGCCCGCTGGAGCACGTGATTGCTGCCAAAGCCGTTGCCTTCTTCGAAATCTTGCAGCCCGAGTTTAAAGAATACCAGCAGCAGGTGCAAAAAAACGCACAGGCGCTGGCGAAGGCTTTTGTGGAGAAAGATTACCACATCGTGAGCGGCGGAACAGATAACCACCTCATCCTCATCGACCTGCGCAACAAAGGGATTTCCGGAAAAAAAGCCGAAAACACCCTCGTCAAGGCCGACATCACCCTCAATAAGAACATGGTTCCCTACGACGACAAATCGCCGTTCATCACCTCCGGCATTCGCATCGGCGTTCCGGCGGTAACGACGCGCGGCATGAAGGAAGCCGACATGCAGAAAATCTGCGACTGGGTGGACCGCGTGCTGATGGGGGCCGATGACGAAAGCGTGATTGCTGCGGTGCGGGAAGAAATCAACACGTTTATGGAAGGCTTTCCGCTGTATCCGGAGCGGAAAGCAGAAGGATAAGTTTTGAAAAGCCCTGGCCAGACGCCGGGGCTTTTTCTTTACGGACTTTTTTTATCCCGGAACGGGGCCTCACAGGTTGCTTCCAAGGTTCCGTCTTTGGGCGAAATGACAAAAGATAAGGACCGAAATAGCCGTTGCCCGCCCGTCCTGCCCGAACATTCCATCCCGCCCGTCGTTTCTTTGCCTATGGCTTACGCATCGCTGGAAGAATGCCTTTTGGATCTGGAAAAAGCCGGACAACTCGTCCGCGTTACCGAAGAAATTGACCCCGACGGCGAGATGGCCGCCGTGCATCGCCGCATCTTCGACGCGGGTGGCCCGGCCATTTTGTTTGAAAAAGTACGGGGCAGCAAGTTCCGGGCATGCAGCAACCTGTTTGGCACGCTGGGGCGCAGCAAATTCATCTTCCGCGACACGCTGGAAAGCGTCAAGGCCGCCGTTCATCTCAAAAACGACCCGATGGGTGCGCTGCGCCGCCCCCTTGCCCACCTGAAGACCGGGCTGGCTGCCATCAGCGCCTTGCCCCTGAAGAATCCCGCAAAAGCGCCGGTTTTGTATGAAGAAGTGCAAATTTCCGACCTGCCGCTCATCCGGCACTGGCCGATGGACGGCGGCGCGTTCGTAACCCTGCCGCAGGTCTATACCGAAGACGTGGAAAAGCCCGGCATCCGGCAGTCTAACATCGGCATGTACCGCATCCAGCTTTCCGGAAATGACTATGTTTTGGATAAAGAAATCGGGCTGCACTACCAGCTCCACCGCGGCATTGGCGTGCATCAAACCAAAGCCGACGCACGGGGCGAAGACCTAAAAGTGAGCATTTTCGTAGGCGGGCCGCCCGCGCACACCGTCGCCGCCGTGATGCCCTTGCCCGAAGGCCTCAGTGAAACCCTTTTTGCCGGGCTGCTGGCCGGACGGCGCTTCCGCTACACCTACCGCGATGGCTTCTGCCTTTCCACCGACGCCGATTTTGTGATTACCGGAACGGTGGCGAAAGGCGCGGTAAAACCCGAAGGCCCTTTTGGCGACCACCTCGGTTATTACAGCCTGACGCATGATTTCCCCTTGATGAAAGTCCACAAGGTGTATGCCCGGAAAGGGGCAATTTGGCCGTTCACGCTGGTGGGACGGCCACCGCAGGAAGACACCCGCTTTGGCGAGCTCATCCACGAGATTACCGGCGACGCCCTGCCCGCTGAGATTCCAGGGTTGAAAGAAGTGTACGCCGTGGATGCGGCGGGCGTTCACCCCTTGCTGTTTGCCATTGGGAAGGAACGCTACACGCCCTATGCCCCCACGCGCCAACCGGCAGAGCTGCTCACCATTGCCAATCACTGCCTCGGTACCGGCCAGCTTTCGCTTGCCAAGTTTTTGTTTATCGGGCAGGAAGCGCCGGGCCTTTCCACCCACGCGCCGGAGGCGTTTCTGAAATACATGCTGGAGCGGCTGGATTTCCGGCGCGACGTGCACTTCTACACCAAAACCACCATTGACACGCTGGATTACTCCGGCGAGAGCCTCAATCAGGGCAGTAAAGTGGTGCTGGCTGCGGTGGATGTTCCGGTGCGGGAACTGGGGGGAGAAATTCCCCAAATCCTAAAAGAAAATCCTTTGTTTCCCGAAACCCACCTGGTGATGCCGGGCGTGGTGGCGCTGAGCGGAAAGGCTTATGAGAAAGGCAAGGCGGCGGGCGAGCTGGAAGCGTTTGGAAATGCGCTGTCCGGGGAAGCAGACGCGCTGAAAGGTATTGCCCTGCTGGTGGTTTGCGATGACGCCGCGTTTCTGGCCCAGCATTTCCGGAATTTCCTGTGGGCCACCTTCACCAAAAGCGACCCGGCTGCGGATATCTATGGCGTGGGTGCTTTCACCGAAAAGAAACACTGGGGCTGTACCGGCCCGCTGATCATCGACGCGCGCACCAAGCCCCACCATGCGCCGCCCCTGGTGGAAGACCCGGCGGTGGAGAAAGCCATCGAGCGTTTTTTCCGGAAAGGCGGCAGTCTGGAAAAATTCGGGTAACGCGGCCCCGAAGGGGGGTAGCTGCTGCAACAGAGGTGTTATTTCCGGAAATTTGGGGAAACTATCTTACCAGATAATGGCCCAGCGTCCGGCCTCATCCACGCCGTAATCCAGTCCGTTGCTCATGGAAAGCACCTCGCGGCCTGTTTTCGCGTCGGTCTTCCGGCTTTTTTCATAGACCCGCACGCCGTTGTTTTCGCGCGTCAGGTAGTTGATGAGGGCGGGCAGGGTAAAGTCGATGTCATGCAGCCACTGGCCGTCTTCTTCTTTTACAAATGCACTGCTCATGGGGAAAGGGGATTTTCCGGAAAATAAAAAAAGGAAGAACCCTTCGGTGCTTCCTTTCTAAAATATCAAACTTCGTTCCAGCCTTTACTTCACGGCGTACATTACTTCCTTCACCGCCTTCACCACCTTCGGAACGGAGGGCAGGGCTGCGGCCACTAGGTTGGGCGCATAGTGCATATTGGTATCGGTAGAGGTAATGCGGCGCACCGGCGCGTCGAGGAAATCAAACGCATCTTTTTGCACCCGATACGCAATCTCGGAGCTGACGGAGCCAAACGGCCACTGCTCTTCCACAATCACCAGGCGGTTGGTTTTCTTCACACTTTCAATAATCGTTTGCCAGTCGAGCGGGCGGATGGTGCGCAGGTCAATCACCTCGGCGCTAATGCCTTCTTTTTCCAGTTCTTCCGCCGCGCTGAGGGCCACTTTCATCATTTTGTTGAAAGAAACCATCGTTACGTCTTTGCCTTCGCGTACTACTTTGGCCTTGCCAATGGGGATGAGGTATTCTTCCTCCGGAACTTCACCCATGTCGCCATACATCACTTCGCTTTCCATGAAAACCACTGGATTCTCGTCACGGATGGCGCTTTTCAAAAGCCCCTTTGCGTCGTAGGGATTGGAAACGGAGATAACTTTAATACCGGGAATATTGGCGTACCAGCTTTCAAACGCCTGGGAGTGCTGCGCGCCGAGTTGACCGGCAGAGCCGTTGGGCCCGCGGAATACGATGGGGCAGCCGAAGTGACCGCCGCTCATAGAGCGCATCTTGGCCGCGTGGTTCAGGATCTGATCCAGTGCCAGCACGGCAAAGTTCCAGGTCATAAACTCCACAATCGGGCGCACGCCGTTGGAGGCCGCGCCAACGGCAATCGCTGTGAAGCCCAGTTCGGCAATCGGGGTGTCGATAATGCGCTTGGGACCAAATTCTTCCAGCATGCCTTGGCTCACCTTGTAAGCGCCGTTGTATTGGGCCACTTCTTCGCCCATCAGAAACACGCGCTCGTCGCGGCGCATTTCTTCCTGCATGGCTTCGCGCAGCGCCTGGCGAAACGGAATGGACCGAAGGTTGGTATCAGCAGCCATAAAATCGTATGTTCTTTGTTTTGGGATAAAGGTGGGCAAAGATAAACGGGGGCGGCGTATTGTGCCGCTGCTAAAACGGAGGGCGATGGATTTTGAGTGTTTCTTTCAGAAATCGTAGATAGGAGCAGAGACCAGGCATACCTTGGTCTCCACAGAAAAACCTAATCCCTAACGCCTGTTACTTCACTTTCCGGAACCGCATCACGCTTTGGGTGTTCGCGTCCGGGACCGTCAGCGTCAGGGAGTCGGCAGAGAGCTTTTCAATCCGCATTACGAGGCGCTCTTCGCCTACGCTTTTCAGGGCGCGCTCATTGAGCACCAGCACGCTGTCGCCTTCCAGCGAGTAGCGGGCACTGTCGGCGCCTTGCGGAAACGTAAGAATGGCCACGCTGTCTTTCCGGAATGCAAACTTCGTTTCGGTGGCAGCGTCGTTGTAGTATTGGCGCATCACGTCCAGCTCGCGGTAGCCACGGGCCTTAAACGTATCTAAGCTTTTTATTTCTTCGGCCATGCCGTAGGACGGTGCTTCCGGCAATTGCGTCATCGTGTCCAGCAGCATTTTTTGCTGTTCTAGGATAGCATCCACCTGCGGGTTTTGAAGGGAAACGGCCTGCCATTCGCCCACCAGCGGCGAGGTTGCGTTGTCTTTACAGGCAATCAAAAACAAAAAAGGAAGGGCTACAAAGGCTTTTTTCATAATTGGGAAACAATTTTGCGGAAGGCTTCAATAGAAGCTTCCTCATCAAATACATTGCTAAGGGGCAAAAAGGTCTTAGGAACTTTGCTGCGGCGTACCACGCGACCGAGGTAACGCAACCGCGGTGCGTCGCCGGTGAGGCTGCGGGCAATGATGCGCGCCTGATAAGGCGTGGGGCACACTTCGCTGTCCATCAGGAATGTAAGGCGTTCCTCCAGTCCGGCGTGGGCCAGCACCTGCCCGTAAAACGTACTGAAATCATCAATACTCATCTGCTTCGCGCAAGTCTCCTCACCTGTGGTGGATTCCGTTGGGATGGGAGCAGGAACGGGATCGGGAACACGGGCCGAACCACCTTTTTTGGGCGTCGTTTTCCTTACCGGCTTGTCACCGCCGCGCGACAGCTCTAAATCAGGGATAAATTCCGGCTCGCCGTTGGCCTGAACAATGGGTTTGGGCACGGGCGCTTCCTCAAAATCGGGCGTTTGGGCAGCGGTTACCGGCGGCGCTTCGGGCTCTTTTTCTACGTTGCGGTTGGGCGCGTTGTAGCGGTCTTCCGAGGCGATGTTTCCGGCGGGGATATAGAAGCCTTGTCGCAGGTCGTAGAGCGCCCAGCCTTCGGGCCGCTGGGTGAGCAGCAGGCTGCGCTGTCCGTCTTCGGGTACCAGAATGGTGAATTTCTGGGAGGGAAATTTGTTTTGCTGAAAAAGCACTTCCACATTAATCGCCCCCGGTGCAAGCCGCGAAATCAGGGCATAGTTCTGGCCATAGCGGGGCAGCATCTCGCCTTCCAGCTTCACGTAAATCGGCGTTTGTTTGTCGCCCTGCAAATAGACGTAGCTAAACCGCTGCGCAAGGGCGGAGTTTCCGGAAAATAAGGCCAGCAAAGCCAGCGTGAGGGTTAAAAAAAGGCTTTTCATTATTCCATTTCAATCAAAACGGTTCCTTTCTCTACGGCGGTTTTTTCGACCGCCAAAACGGCTTTCACCCG
>JAEWBT010000009.1 GCA_023391015.1 Bacteroidota bacterium | reverse complement strand
CCGGCGCGCTGAGTGTGCTAGGCGATTTATACAAAACCCAGGTGTATGCGCTGGCCGAATACATCAACCGGAATGGCGAGGTTATTCCGGAACATATCCTCACCAAAGCACCGAGCGCCGAGCTGCGCCCCGGCCAGAAAGACACCGATTCCCTGCCGCCTTACGAGATTTTAGATGAAATGCTGTACCAATACATTGAGCGGCGGCAGGGGCCGGAAGAGTTGGCTGCGCAGGGCCACGACCCGGCCTTAATCACCCGCATTCTGGGCCTGGTAAACCGCGCCGAGTTTAAGCGGGCACAGTTCTGCCCCATCATCCGCGTGTCGCCCAAAGCATTTGGCATGGGCCGTCGGTTGCCGATTGTGGCAAAATATTTGAGTTGAGCTTCTCTCAGGCGAAGCGGCACAGTTTTTAAAATTCCCCTAAAAGCCTCGTGCTTTCTCTTGTCTCTCCAAAAGCATTTCAATCATGGATTTAAGAAATATCAACGAAAGCTCCAACGTAGAAGACACGCGCGGCACCAGTGGTGGACGCGGGGGACGAATGTTGTTTGGTGGCGGGCTGGGCGCTACGGTGCTGGCCCTGATTGTGTATTTTTTGGGCGGTGATCCGTCGCAGATTTTGCCGCAGGGCGATAGCGGTCCGGGTACGGTGAGCGAGCGGGGGGCACCCGGCCAGCGGGCAGATGACGCCACGGCCGTTTTTGTGAAGAAAGTACTCACCACTACCGAAGATGTGTGGACGCAGCTGTTTATGGAGAAATACCGCGAGCAGTATCAAAAACCCACGCTGCGCATTTATGACGACGGCGTGCAAACGGGTTGTGGCACCGCTTCGGCAGCTGCGGGTCCGTTCTACTGCCCTGCCGACCAAAAAGTATATATCGATTTAGCTTTTGCGGATGAATTGAGGGGAAAATTCAACGCGCCGGGTGATTCTGCCCTGGCTTATGTAGTGGCCCATGAGGTAGGCCACCATGTGCAGAATTTGCTGGGAATTTCCGGAAAAGTGCAGCAGATGATGCAGCGCAGCAGCGAAGCCGAGGCCAATGCCTTATCAGTGCGGCTGGAGTTGCAGGCCGATTTTCTGGCCGGCATCTGGGCGCATTATACGCAGCAGATGCAGGGCGTTGTGGAACCCGGCGACATTCAGGAAGCCCTGGGTGCGGCGGCGGCTGTGGGCGATGATAACATTCAGGAGATGAGCCGCGGTTATGTGCAACCCGAAAGTTTTACCCACGGCACCTCGGAGCAGCGGATGTATTGGTTTAAACGCGGCTACCAAAGCGGCGATATCGATCAGGGCGACACTTTTTCCGGCAGCTTGTAGGGTGGCACAATTTTGTAACCCTCTTTATTTCAGTAAACACCCCCTTTCAATTATGGCTATTGACCCCACCACACCGGAAAGCAACGAAACGGAGCAGTACGAAAACGGCGCGTCTAAAGGCAAAAGCCGGGCCGGTCTTGCAGGTCGTATTGACAGTATTATAACCGGCGCAACTGGTGCCGTTCGCGGTCGCCATTCACACTCCAGCTCCTATTCCGAAACCGGAACCAACCCGCATTATGAGGATTCTGATGCTCGCGGCGGTAACGATCCGGGAACCGGCGACACCTAAGTAAAACCAATTTTGCAGACCTTATTTCCGGAATTTTTCCCTGTACAGGTCTGCATAAAACCGATTTATATCGCAGGGCCTTGACGGTGAACTAAACGTTGGTTTTGTTTAAAACCAACCGATTTTCACCCGAGCCATATCCACAAAAGGCTTGCAATCCGCAAGCCTTTTTTTACGGAACGATTTTTTCTTACCCTCTATATTCTCCTTAAAACCTCTATCAATTATGGAAAACCAAGAAAACCAGCGCCTCAACACCAATCTGAACGCTGACCAAACCACCGACTTAACCCGCAGCCAAAACCGCGAAGCCGCTGCTGCTTCCCACGAAGACAATCCACCAATGGGCACCGCCAGCGAGGACACCGGTGCCCGGCCTTCTAACAGTGACAAGGGCAATCCGCAAAACGCCAACGCGCACACGAACGAGACGGGCTCCCACAGCGAAGGCCAGTATCCGCGCAATGGTGGCAATCACCAATTGCATAACGAGCAGGGTGCACAGCAAGCAACGCAATATGAAAAAGAAGCCCGCCGGGAATCGGAAGGCATCATCGGCAAGCCGGGCGACAAGCCGGAATAAAGCAGTGCTGTTTTAAAAACTTAAAAAGCGAAATCCACACATTTGGATTTCGCTTTTTTTATGATTGGATTTCCGGAAAAAACCGACAGGAAATCTTTTTCTTACAACCGCCGCGCCGCTTCGTCAAAAGCTTTCCGGGAAGCCGGATTTTCAAAAGCCTCCGAAATAGTACTGCTATTTTCGCGGTCCGAAAGGTGGGGCAAGGCAGCCTGCGCCAGTTCCAGTCGGGACTCCTCAAAAGCCAACGCAGCCATCATCTCTACCAGCTCGGTTGTGCTAACAGCCCTATTTTGGACGCTGTTTTTTAAAATGCGCAGCTTTTCCGTATCGGTGTTTTTATCCTGAATCTCCCTCTTCCAGGTGCTGTTCTGAGCAGTGCCGCCTTGCGGAATAGCCAGTGGGGGGGTGCGCGCAGGCGGACTTGGAGCGGACGCTTCGGCCCGGCCAGATGGAGGCGTCATTTCAATATGCTGAATGGAAACAGCGCCGCTTTGGGCATTTACACGCAGCAAAATCTGATAGCCGGCACGTACCAAAAGCTGCCCTTCATAAACTGTTTGCGCCGTAGCCCCGCCATCACGGCGGTGTGGTTTTAGCCGATAAACCGTGACCGAGCGACGGCCTGCAGGAATATTTCCCAACACGAAATCGGCGCTAAAACGGTCATAACGGCGGCCACTCACTTCAATGCCGAGCTTTTCGCCATCTTCGGAATGAACCGCAATCTGACCACGGCCTCGCTGCGCCAAAGTCTTTTCAGTGCTCGTTAGCCCCAGCAATAAAAACAGGAAAGCAAAAATCTTTTTCATAGCCTTTAAAAAAGGATAGACCTCAAAACCCGCTAAAGGTTTTACGCCAGGAGCCGGTCCAATAGAATACCGGTTGCCACGGCTGCATTCAGCGACTCCGCTCCACCGCGCCGGGGAATGGTAACCTGGTGCGTAGCCGCCGAAATCGCCCTTTCGGAAAGCCCTTTGCTTTCGTTGCCAATGAGCAGAATGCCGTTTTGCTCCGGCGGCGTTTGGTGAATATTTTTTCCGGAAAGTGTGGCGGCAAAAACGGGCAGGGAAGTAGCTTCCAGAAAATCCGGAAGATTTACGGTAGCGGTCTGCACACGCAAATGTGCCCCCATACCCGCCTGCACCACTTTGGGATTGTAGAAATCCGCCGAGCCTTCGCTGCATACCACCTGCCCTACGCCATACCAGTCGGCAATGCGCAAAATAGTGCCCAGATTTCCGGGATCCTGAAGGGCTTCACAAGCAATCGTCCAGCCCCTTTGCAGCAGGGGTTTTTCTCCCGACAACCGGCAAACGGCCAGCACTGCGGGCGGTGTTTTGAGTTGCGTGAGGGCGGCCATTTCCGAGTCACGGAGGATTTGAATTTGGGGGAGAGGCGCTTTTTTTCCGGAAATTCCGTCCCAGCGATCAGTTGCCAGGATTTCAACAACGGTCTCCGGAGCGTACGAAAGCCATTCCGAAACGAGTTTGGGCCCTTCCACCACAAAAGCAGCCGCAGCGCGGCGACCTTCGGTCGTGGAGAGCGAGCGTATGTATTTACCTTGCGCCTTGGTAAGCATCTTTTATAAATTCTGGCGGAGTTGACTTTTTGTAAAAAACTTTTCTTTTCCTGCTTTTGGCTGCTCCTGCTGATGGGCAGTGGGCTGCTGCAAAGTTGCCATTCGACGCGCTATCTGCCGGAGGGAACGTATTTGCTGCGCTCCAACACGGTAAAGCTTCAGGCGCCATCGGCCATCAAAGAAAAAGCTACACTCAGCGAAAACCTCTCTGCCCTGGTCGCACAGAAGCCCAATAAAAGATTTTTGGGCATCCCCATTCAGCTTTATCTCTATAACCTGCGACATGACCATTATGACTCAGACACAGACAACTATCAGATTCAATCCGGAACGGTAGAAAAGCCGGTTATTTTTGATAGCAGCCTGATGCACCGAACGGTGCAAAATATGCGTGCTTATCTGTTTAACAGTGGCTTTTTTTATGCGCAGGTGCGCGATACGGTGACATTTAAAGCCCGGAAAGCCCGTGTAACCTATCGGGTCGAAACCGGTCTGATTCACCGCATCGACAGCGTGCGCTACGACACCGATGACAGTATAGTCCGGCGCTTTATTCTGTATGACAGCACGGCTTCTTTGTTGCAGAGAGGAGCTATCTTCAATATGCAGCTACTTGAACAGGAGCGTGACCGGCTGACGGCCAACATGCGCAACCTGGGTTATTACCGGTTTACAAACGAAAACATCTCCTTTGAGGTGGACACGTTTTACAAACGGGCAGCCTTGCTGGAAGATTCTGCCCAACGACCGGATTTTGTAACCGATTCAATGGCAAAGGTACTGGCGCAGCAACACACGCTTGCCGTCCGGGTGGTGGTGCGGCGCGGCCCCGAGCCAGCTTCTTACAATCGCTACCAGATCGGGCGTATCCGGGTGTTTCCGGATTTCCGGGACCGGGCCGATTATCGCGACAGCAGCCTGATTGAAAAAAGAGTGGATGACATCGTGCTGCGCTACCACGACTACTGGCTCCATGAGGACGTGATTTACCGGAACGTTTTTCTGGATTCCGGCAGCCTTTTTTCCCAGGAACGCTATGACCAGACCATTACCCAACTCAATGAACTGGGTGTGTTTCAATACGTGCGTATTGCCTTGCAGGAAGACACCTCGCTTGCCGACCGGCACGTACTCAACTGCGGTATTTTTATGAATCCTACGCTGCGGTATGATTTCAACACCAACTTTGAAGTTTCGAGCGCCAGCACCTACACCGCCGGCACCTCGGTGAGTTTCGGCATCCGGAATCGCAACGTTTTTAAAAGCGCCCATCAGCTTTCTATAACCGCTACGGCGGGCGTTGAACTTATTTACGACGAGCGTCTGGGCGATGACTTTTTCCGGAAATTTTATACCCAAAGCCGGAATCTGGGGCTGGCAACAAGCCTGTCGGTACCCCGCTTTCTGGTTCCTTTCCAGCTGCGGAACTTCTCGAAAACCTACCTGCCGCGCACCATCTTCAGCCTCGGCACCAACGTGCTGGACCGGGCCAATTACTTCGTGCTCAACAACACATCGGCCAGTCTTGCTTACCGGTGGCAGCCGCAGCCGGTGCAGACGTGGGAACTCACGCCCCTTTTTGTAAACGTTTTTCGCCTGCCCCAGATATCGGAGGATTTCCAAAAGCGCCTCGACACCAACACATTTCTGGCCAACAGCTACCGCGACGTTACGGTTGTAGGCGAAAACCTCACCTTTACTTTTAGCAACAATGAGCTCAAACGGGGCCGGAATTATACCTACCTGCGCCTTTCGGCAGAAGAGGCAGGCGGATTGCTGTATGGCGTTTCGGCTTTGTCGAGCGGTTTGCGGGCGCGCGTGCTGGACTATGCAGCCAGCTACGTGCGCCTTGATGCCGACCTGCGCCGTTTTATCTCCTGGGGCCGGAAAGTATTGGCTTTACGCTTTGCTACCGGTATTGGCCTGCCGTATGGAAATAACACCTCGCTGCCTTACGTAAAACAATACTTTGCCGGCGGTGCTTACAGTGTGCGGGGCTGGCGGGTTCGGACGCTCGGACCGGGGTCGTATCGCAGTGCAGATACGGGCCAACGGGCCGATTATCTGATTGACCGCACCGGCGACATCCGGCTGGAGACCAGCGCCGAATTGCGGTTTGATTTGTTCCGGCTTTTCAGTGGCGGAGTCAAGTTTGCCGGCGCTGCTTTTGCGGATGCGGGCAACGTGTGGCTGGCGCGTGAAAACGCTTCGTATCCCGGCGGCGAATTCCGGTTTTCCAGGTTTTATGACGAAATCGCTATCAGCACGGGTGTGGGGCTGCGGCTCAATTTCGGTGATTTTATCATCCTGCGGGTTGATGGCGCAGTGCCGGTGCGGCGGCCTTATGGCGGCCCCAACGGCGGCTGGACGTTCAATGACATTCGCCTTTCGGACCCCGCCTGGCGGGCCGATAACCTGGTGCTTTCTTTTGCGATTGGCTACCCGTTTTAACCCTCCGGGTGTTGGAAGCACTTCGTGCTGTTGGAGTTTCACGTTGGATAGTGTTGGAGCCCTTCGGGCGTTGGAGGCGATTTATTTTCCGGGTTGCACCTTGCAAGGTTTTAAAAGTTAAAACGGCAACGCCTCCAACGGCAACGCCTCCAACGGCA
>JAEWBT010000024.1 GCA_023391015.1 Bacteroidota bacterium | reverse complement strand
TCAGCCGCTCCAAAACGCAGGGATCCCGCTGCATGTGCGGTGCTTCTTAAAGCCCGAAGCGACCGGAACTATCATTGATCAGGAGGCGAGTAGTTTGTTCTACCCGCCCTTGATTGTGTTGAAGAAGCACCAAGTGCTGTTGCAGATCACCACCCGCGATTTTTCGTTTATCAACGAAGAAAACCTCAGCCGGCTGTACCGCATTTTTTCGGAACGGGGACTCAAAATCAATTTGCTGCAAAACACTGCTATCTCTTTTGTGGTGTGTATGGACAACGACCGCGAAAAGCTTTCCGGACTGATAGAAACCCTTTCGGAAGACTACCGCGTCCTGCGCAACGAAGACGTGCAACTCCTTACCATCCGCCACTACACACCGGAGGTTTTCGCCAAGCTCACCGCCGACCGCCACATTCTATTAGAACAAAAAACGCGGCAGACGATTCAGTGCGTGTTTAAGTAGGGACACGCCGCGCGTGTCCGAAAGCGCTCCAATTTTCCGGAAATATTATCTTTAAAGTATGTACGTCTCCGCCCCGTTTGCTGAAAACCACCTCGCCTTTTTCCAATCTTTACTGCCGCCTGAGCGCGTCCATGTTGACGAGGAAAACCGCGTCCGCTGCGCCTCTGACCACACGGAAGATTTTTGTTTTTACCCCCAAATCATTCTGGAACCCGTCAGCACCGAAGAGGTGAGCGCCATTCTGCGCTACTGCAACGAGCACCGGATTTTTATTACACCGCGCGGTGCAGGAACGGGTCTCAGCGGTGGTGCGCTGCCGGTTCATGGTGGTGTTTCGCTGGACATGCGCCGGATGAACCGCATTCTGGACATTGACACCGAAAATTTTCAGGTGACCACCGAGCCGGGCGTGATTACGCAGGTGTTGCAGGAAGCGGTTCTGGAAAAAGGTTTGTTTTATCCGCCCGACCCGGCAAGCAAAGGCTCTTGTTTTATCGGCGGAAACGTAAGCGAAAACAGCGGCGGTCCACGTGCCCTGAAATACGGTGTGGTAAAGGATTACGTCCTGAATCTGGAAATCGTGTTGCCCAGCGGCGAGGTGCTGTGGACGGGTGCCAACACGCTGAAAAACGCTACGGGCTATAACCTCACCGGTTTGCTCGTGGGCTCCGAAGGCACGCTCGCGGTGATTACCAAAATCGTTTTGCGGCTTATTCCGGCGGTGGCTCACACGGTGACGCTCCTCGCGCCATTCACGGATGCAACGGCAGCCAGCGCAGCGGTAAACGGCATTTTTCTCGCCGGCTTTTCGCCCTGCGCCCTAGAGTTTATGGAGCGTGACGCACTGGAATGGGCTTTGAAATTCACGGGTGCGTCTATGGCATTGCCCGATTCGATAGCCGCCCATTTGCTGATTGAGCTGGACGGCAACGACCCCCAAAAGCTGGCCGAAGAAGCCGAGGCGATTGCCCTTTTACTGGAAGAAAAATACGGTGCGCAGGACGTTTTGCTGGCCACTGATGCGGCGCAAAAAGAAAGCCTTTGGCAGCTGCGGCGCAAGGTGGGGGAGGCGGTCAAAAGCCAGAGCATCTATAAAGAAGAAGATACGGTCGTGCCCCGCGCCCGCTTGCCCATTTTGCTTCAGAAAGTAAAAGAATTAGGTCGGGAGTTTGGGTTTCAGTCGGTGTGCTACGGCCACGCGGGCGATGGCAATCTCCACGTCAATATCGTGAAAGGAACGCTCAGCGACGCCGACTGGAAAGAGCGCTTGCCGGTGGCTATCAAAGCGCTTTTTAGCGAAGTGGTTCGCCTTGGCGGCACGATTTCCGGCGAGCATGGCATTGGCTATTCCCAGAAAGAATACCTGCCGATTGTGTTTGGCGAGCCGGCCTTGGCACTTCAAAAAAGTATCAAAAAGGTTTTTGACCCGAACGGCATTCTGAATCCCGGAAAAATATTTCTGGATTAGAACGACTACCGGCATTCACCCAAATCAGCTTTGACTTCCCATAGCTGAGGTTCAGTGAGATGGGGGAAGCGCGCCTGTTGAGGCATGTGTTAACCGTGCTGTAATGAAACCCGCTTACCGGATAGCGATTTTCTCGTTGAGGCTTCCGGAGCTGGTTTGAACGTGCAGAAAATACGTTCCCGGCACACACCCGGCCACGTTTAAAACCTTTGTCCCTTTCTCAAAAACACGGATGATCCGGCCCGATACATCCAGCAGCTGAAGGTTTTGAACGGTAACGCCAACCGGATACTCCAACTGCACAACGCCGCTTGCCGGGTTTGGAAAGATTTTGATCTGCGCCTGAAGCGTTGGGTCGGTTACCGCTGTTGGTCCACCGCCATTGGTTGTTTTATAAATTTGGGTGCCCCCGATTAAAAAACCCGTTTGCCCGCTGGGCGAAAACTGAATTTCTGTTGCAATGGCTGATGGAGTCATCAGTTGCGGATTCCACATTGCCCCGGCATTCGTGGTTTGATAGACAGTACCCAACACATTAGAGTAGATCGCACCGGGACTGGTGGCCCAAAGCGCCGTGATGTTATTTCCGGGATTGGCGACCGTTTCCGTCCAGGTGGTTCCGCCGTCTGTCGTCCGGAAAAGCCGCCCGTTGGAGCCGCCGACGAATCCGTTCTGAGCGTCGGTGAAATGGATTTTGTAGAAGCTGTGTTGGTCATCCCACTCCTTCACCACCTGCCACGAGAGGCCGAAGTCGGTGGTTCGGTAGATTTTGGCGTTCCACGACGGGTTTGAGTTGCCGGTAGTCGTCAGAAAGCCAAGCCCGCCGTTGTAGAAATACACGTCGGAAAGGTTATAGCCGTTTAGTGTGTCCGGCGAAATCGCTTGCCAGGTTACGCCGCCGTTCAGGGTTCTGAACAACTCCTCTCCGTAGCTGGTTGCAACAACGCCGGAGTCGATATTCACAAAATCAATTTTGCTGAACAGAAATTGCGCAGCACCCAGGCTGTCGCGGGTCAGCGTGTGCCAGGATTGGCCGGCATCCGTGGTTCTTAAAATCAGGTTGCGGTGTTGGGTAAACCAGCCGCCGCCGCAGATAAAGCCTACCGAGTCGTTGACGAAATCCATGTCCTCAAAAAACTCATATTCATACCCGGTTTGAAATGCCTGCCAGCTGGCCCCGCCATTGTGCGAATAGTAAATGTCTTTACTCATTGGTGCCCAAAAAACGTGGTTGTCGCTGGGTACGGCCAGGGTTTGATAGGCGTTCTGAGTGGCAGGCAAAGCAGTCCATTGTGCGGTTGCGACAAACGAAATGACTATTAAAAAGGTCGTCAGAAGTGCTCTCATAAAAAAACAGTTTTAGATACCTGTAAAGGTCTGGTTGCGAAACGGCGCTCCCATTGCAAATAAGGAACGAAGAATTGCAAAAAAGCACAAATTGCGACCGAATCGGTGGGCAGAAGCCGGCTTTGCAGGAAAAAGATTTCCAAATTCCGGAAAATAAACCTCCGGAACCGGCGGTGATTGGTTTAGCCAACTACTTTTGCCCGCGTATGTTCCGGAAATTAAGACATAAATGGGGCGTAGGGCCGGGCCGGTTGGCGCTCATCCTGTGCACCTTCGCCATCGGCGGTTCGCTGTGCGGGCGGCTGGGCGGCTTTTTTCTGGATAAAATGGGCGTGGAAAGCCTGTGGCTCTACATCCCGCTCTACATCGTGCTGGTAACGTTGCTGTGGCCGCTGTGTGTACTACTTATCAGCATTCCATTTGGGCAATGGCGCTTTTTTACGGCCTACCTGCGGCAGATGGGCCACCGGATCAGCCGCAGGAAATCGCAAAGCGCCAAGGCGCGCCACCTGCACCACCAGCGCCGGCAGCAGTAGCTGGAAAAACCCCTTTTAAGTGGAAGACATTTCCGGAAATTTCCGAAAAACCTGGTCCGACACCTTCCTGCGTGAGGGATAGAGGCTGCGCCCCTTCGACAAGCTCAGGATGACAGCAAAGCCGAAAGCCGGACCCTGACGCAAGGAAGGGGAAGGGGCACGCCCAAAAAAGACAAAAGAGGGATTCGCAGCAAGCAAAACGGCTCCCGGGGCTTTCCTGTAAAAGCAAATAGTAATTGGTTGTGATTACCTTCGCAAACCTGCTGCGCCTGCCCTTTTTTCCAACCCATTCAAACACTGGCGGACCCGGCATTTTCTTACTGATGAAAGCTGTTTTTGATCCCCTTTTTGCTTCGGAGCCGGAAATGGAGTTTATGCCCATTGTGCCGCTGGGCGAAGAAGAATTAAACGAAGAAGAAAAAGGCTCTTTACCGGAAACGGTGCCGATTATTGCCCTGCGCAACACGGTGCTGTATCCCAATGTGGTGCTGCCCATTACCGTTTCGCGGGAGAAAAGCCTGAAGGCGATTTCCGAATCCGACAAAACCGGAAAATGGCTGGGCGTGATTGCCCAGAAAGACGCGACTGCCGAAGACCCGATGCCGGAAGACCTGTATAAAACGGGCACGCTGGCCAAAGTGGTGAAGCAGATTAAAATGCCGGACGGCAACACCACGATTTTCATCATGGGCCGGATGCGTTTTCAATACGAAGCGCTGGAGCAAACTGACCCGTTTTTTGCCGCCCGCGTGCAATACCTGCACGATGAGTACCCGACTGCCGACACCGAATTTACCGCGCTGGTAAGCAGCATTAAAGACCACGCCGAGCGCATCCTGCAACTGTCGCCCAACATGCCGAGCGAGGCGGGAATTGTGCTCAAAAATATTGAGCAGCCGTCGTTCCTATTGCATTTTATTGCTGCCCACCTCAACGCGCCCTTGGTTTCCAAACAAGCGTTGCTGGAAGAAAACGACGTGCGGGTGCGTGCCGAATCCTTGTTGGGATTGCTGCAATCAGACCTGCAAATGGCCGAGCTGAAAGCCGAAATCGCCAACAAAACGCGCGGCGAGATTGACAAGCAGCAACGGGAATATTTTCTGCAACAACAACTCAAAAGCATTCGGGAAGAACTAGGCGGTGAACCCAACGAGCGCGAAATCCGCGACCTGAAAGCCCGCGCCGAAAAGATGGAGTGGACCGAGGCGGCAGCAGAGTTGTTTAAAAAGAACACTGAAAAGCTGGAGCGGATGCATCCCTCCACGCCCGATTACTCGGTGGTGTACAACCATCTGGACCTGATGCTGGACCTGCCGTGGAGCACCTACACCCAGGACCGCTACGACCTGCGCAAGGCCGATGCGATCCTCGATGCCGATCACTACGGCATGGATAAAATCAAAGACCGGATTCTGGAGTACATCGCCGTTTTGAAGCTGAAAGGTGATCTGAAATCGCCGATTCTGTGCTTTGTCGGCCCGCCGGGCATTGGCAAGACTTCGCTCGGCCGTTCTATTGCTTCGGCCATTGACCGGAAATACGTGCGCCTTTCCCTCGGCGGACTTCACGACGAAAGCGAACTGCGTGGCCACCGCAAAACCTATATCGGGGCGATGCCGGGCCGGATTATCCAGCAACTCCGGAAGGTGAAAACGGCCAACCCGGTTTTCATCCTCGACGAGATTGATAAAATCGGGAAAGACTTTCGCGGCGACCCGTCGTCGGCCTTGCTGGAAATCCTGGACCCGGAGCAAAACAGCACGTTCTACGACAACTACCTGGAGCTGGAGTTTGACCTTTCCAAGGTGATGTTTATCGCCACGGCCAATACGCTCGCCGATATTCAGCCTGCCCTGCGCGACCGGTTGGAGATTATCCAGCTCACGGGTTACAGTCTGGAAGAAAAAGTGCAGATTGCCCGCCGCCACCTGATCCCCAAGCAAAAAGAACTGCACGGACTGGAGAAAATTGCCCTCAAGTTTCCGGAAAAAGTGATTCAGCGGATGATTCAGGAATACACCCGCGAAAGCGGCGTGCGGGAGCTCGACCGGCTGATGGCGGCCATGATGCGCGCGATTGCCCGCAAAGTGGCGATGGATGAAGACGTGCCCGCCACGGTGGACTTAGCGCTGGTGCAAAAAGCGTTGGGCAGCCCCAAATACACCAACGAGCTTTATACCAAAAACAACCCGGCGGGCGTCGCCGTAGGCCTGGCGTGGACGGCCGTCGGCGGTGAAATCCTGTTTGTGGAAGCGAGCCTGAGCAAAGGCAAAGGCGGGATGACGCTGACCGGCAACCTCGGCAACGTGATGAAAGAAAGCGCTTCCACGGCCTTGTCGTACCTGCGTGCCCACGCCGGCGAATGGGGCATAACGACTACGGCTTTGGACGAACAGCAGATTCACATCCACGTTCCGGAAGGCGCGGTGCCGAAGGATGGACCAAGCGCGGGTATTACGATGCTGACGGCGCTCACCTCGGCTTTTACAGGCCGGAAAGCCAAGCCATATATGGCCATGACCGGTGAGATTACCTTGCGCGGATTGGTGTTGCCGGTGGGTGGAATTAAAGAGAAAATCCTGGCAGCCAAGCGCGCCGGAATTAAGGAAATTGTGCTTTCCAGCCAAAACGAAAAAGACGTGGCTGAGATTGATGCGATGTACGTAAAAGGACTGAAGTTTCATTTTGTCACGCGTATGGATGAAGCATTGCAGGTGACCTTGGGGAAATAAACCCCCCTTTTCGGACCGGATTTCCGGAAAATACAGCCCCGTCAGGTTTCAAAAACCTGACGGGGCTTTTGCGTGAGAAATCCTTTGTGTTTTACAATCACCTTGTTTACGCGCGACGTTCCCGAAAAAAGCCCTGCCCCTTTACCTTCGGAAAATGATTCGTTTCCGGAACCTGTTCAGCCTGTTGCAGGGCGAAGAAGATAAAGCCGTCGTCCTTCAAAACGTGAAGGCCAATGTGGGTTTTAAAGGCCCTACGCTTTGGATTCTTGCCTGCGCCATCCTGATTGCCTCGGTGGGTTTGAATGTCAATTCTACCGCTGTGGTAATCGGGGCCATGTTGATTTCACCCTTGATGGGTCCCATTGTGGGCGCTGGTTTTGCCCTCGGCATGTCGGATTTTAAGCTCTTGCGCCGCTCGTTGACCAACCTGCTGATCGTCACCGTGGTGAGTTTGCTGACGGCTTCGCTGTATTTCTACCTGACGCCTTTTAAAGAAGCCCAGTCGGAGCTGCTGGCCCGCACCTCGCCCAATATCTACGACGTGATGATCGCGTTTTTTGGCGGGCTGGTGGGCGTGATTGCCCTGACGCGGGTAGACAAAGGCAACCCCATTCCAGGCGTAGCGATTGCAACGGCCCTGATGCCGCCCTTGTGCACCGCCGGCTACGGACTGGCCACCGGCAACTGGAAATTTATGGGTGGTGCCTTGTTTCTTTATCTCATCAACTGCACATTTATCTGCCTGGGCACGGTGATTATTGTCCGGTTTTTGCGTTATCCCGAAGTAGAATTTCTGGATGAAGAAAAGAAACGGCGGGTTCGGTTTATCACCACTTCGCTGACCTTGTTGCTGATCGTGCCGAGCATCTATTTCGCCTATAAATTTATTCAGGAACAAAAGTTTCAAAAGCAGGTTTCCGTTTTTCTGAAAGAATCTTTTGAGCAAAAAGGCAATACCCTGATTTTTCAGCGCACCAACGCCAAAAGTCGCCCCCGGACGATTGAGCTGGCCTTTCTGCTGCGCCGCTTTACCCGCCACGAGATCGACAGCCTCAACACCCAACTGCCTGCCTACGGCCTCGCCGATACCCGCCTGATCATCCGGCAGGACAGCAGCTTTCTTTCCTCTGCTACCATGCGCCAGGAGTCCGAAAACGAAGCCCTTACCCAAAATAACCAGGCCGTTATCAGTCTGCAGCAAGAGTTGCAGAAATACACCTTTGAAAAAGCCGATTTATTTCCGGAAATCAAGGCCCTTTTTCCGGAAATCAGGTCCTTTAACCTGGCCAAATACCAGATTGCCCTCACGGCCGACAGCACCCTGGCGCTGCCGGTTGCGCTCTATCAGGCCGACACCGACCTCACCCGCCCCGAGCGCCAACGCCTCTATGACTTTTTGAAAGTCCGCCTCCCCGCCGACACGCTGGAGCTCTACCGCCGCATACCGATGCCTTAAAGAATTAGCCCGATGCAACTCTATCATTATCTTGTTTTGCTGCTCATCCTGTCGGCGGCTTTTGCCTATATCAACCAGCGGTTCATCCGGCTGCCGTTTGTGATCGGGCTGTTTTTGCTGGCCACGGGGTTGTCGGTGGGCATCGTGGTACTCCGCCCTTTGATTCCGTTTGAACACCGCTCCGTTGAAGATTTAATGCAACATCTGGATGTGAGTCATCTGATTACCGACGTGATGCTTGCGTTCCTGCTTTTTGCCGGCGGGCTACACACCGATTGGTCGCGCCTCCGGCCCAACCTGCGACCGGTGCTTTCCCTGGCTATACTCGGGACGCTGCTGTCCACTTTTATTATCGGTGGATTGCTTTATTATGTCAGCGCATGGATAAATCTGCCCTTGCCGCTGCCCTACTGCTTTATTTTCGGCGCGCTCATCTCCCCCACCGACCCTATTGCTGTACTGGGCATTCTCAAAAAAGCAAAAGTTCCGGTCCATCTGGAAAACACCATTGTCGGCGAGTCGCTCTTTAATGACGGCATCGGCATTGTGCTTTTTATCGCATTCACGAGCATGATGGGCGGCAGCGAAGGGCATTCCGGAGGCATCGCCGCTTTGTTTGCTCAGGAAGTCGGCGGCGGCATTGCGCTGGGCTTTGCGCTCGGCTACGTGTTGCACCGCCTCTTGCGCAGCGTGGACCATTATCAAACCGAAATCCTGCTCACCCTCGCTTTCGTGTCGGGCGGGTACTGGCTGTGTTCGGAGTTGCATTTTTCCGGCCCGCTCGCCATGGTGATTATGGGCCTGCTGATGGGCAATTTCCGGCCCGAAAAAGCCATGACCGACGTCACGCAGCAATACGTCCACAAGTTCTGGGAACTGATAGATGTCATTCTCAACGCAATCCTTTTTATCCTCATCGCCCTGGTTATGGTGGTTGTAGAGCTACGGCCGTCTTACCTGCTGCTGGGGCTGCTTTCCATTGGGTTGATTCTCGGTTCGCGCATCCTGATTGTAGGTTTTATGCGGCGGTTTGCCAGGCGATTTCTAGCCCTGTCGCGGGCCGAGGGAAAAGTAATTGTGTGGGGCGGATTGCGCGGCGGGCTCAGCGTTGCGCTGGTGCTCTCGCTACCGGAGTCGGAGCATAAAGAAGCGCTTTCGGTGGTCACCTACGTAGTGGTTGTTTTCAGCATTTTGGTGCAGGGCCTCACTGTTGGGCGCTTTGCCAACCGGGTGTTGCAAAAAAGCGATTAGCTGCCGGTTTTGCTGTTTACACAATGCGTCTCAACCCTGCCGCCCTGCTTTATGGATGGGACCCGAGACGTTGATGCCAAATCGTCTTTGGTCTTTTTGGGCATGCCCCTACGGGTCGGGCTTTCGGCACTCGCCCCACTTTCACTTCGTTTCAGCGTGGCTCAAACAAATGCCTCTATCCCTCACGCACTTTCCGGAAAATTCCGGAAAAACCGATAAGTTTTAAAACCTGGTCCGTTTAGGTGATTTCTGAAAGTCCTCCGTGGATCGCTGTGAAAATCTCTGTGCACTTGGTCTTCCTTATCAAAGCGAAAGATGCTTTAATCCTGCCATTTTGAGGCCATTTTCAAAACTTTTATTTGCTATTTCCGTTTTGTAACGTACAATTACGTTATGAAACGAAAAGCGCCGCTACCCCAACTCACCAAAGCAGAAGAAGACATCATGGCCCACATCTGGGACCTCGGTCGCTGCCTCGTCCGCGACATCCTGGATCGCCTCGGCGACGATACCATTCCCCACAGCACTGTTTCCAGCGTGGTGCGTATCCTGGAGAAAAAAGGATTTGTGAGCCATAAAGCCTACGGCAAAACCCACGAATATTTTCCCATTATCTCGCGTGAAGACTACGCCGCCCGCGGTGTGGATGGATTGGTGGAGCGCTATTTCAGTGGCTCGGCGGGCCAGCTGGTTTCGTTTCTGGTGCAGCGCGAAGACCTCAGCAAAAAAGAGGTAAGTGAAATCCTGTCTCTGCTTCAAAAAGGCAAAAAAAAATAAGCCATGCTTTCCTACCTCACCGACGCTACTGCCATCTGGGCCGTTAGCCTGCTGACTTATGCGCTTTGTTTCCGGAAAACCACTTTCCACAGCCTCAACCGCGCCGTGCTGCTCAGTACCTTGTTCGCCGGGTTATTGCTGCCGCTGTGGCCCCAAGAAGTTGTTCAAACAGTTGCCCAAATTCCGGTTTATATCCAGGCACCGGTGGCCCGCATCAGCACCGTCAAAACGATAGCGATTGCGGAAGTAACCGCCAACGTGAAACCCGCTTTCTCGGTTTCGCTGTGGACGGTTTATTACGCCGGTTGTGTCGTGGCGCTGCTACTCTACGTTCATGGAGCCAGTCGCTTGTTCCGGCTTACGCGCGGGGCTAAAAAGTGCCAGTTTTCCGGAAAATCCTTCTACGAAACCGGCCGTCCACACACGCCTTTTTCCCTTTTCGGCAGAACCTTTCTTTCCGACGCCTCCCGGTATTCGCCTGCTGACCTGAACCTGATTCTGCAACACGAAGCCCGGCACGGAAGTCTGAAACACTCGCTGGATGTGGTGCTGCTCGCCTTGATGCGAATCGGTTTGTGGTTTCACCCTTTTATTTATCTCTACGACTATTTTCTAAAAAGAGTCCACGAGTACCAGGCCGACGCTTTTGCCCGCGGCCAGGCGCAGCCTTATGGTTACTTGCTGTTGCAGGAAGCCACTTCCAACGCTTTTCCGCTCGTTCATTCTTTTCACCGTTCACCCCTTAAATCCCGGATTGTTATGCTCACCAAAAACGCCAGTCCCGCCCTGCTTAAACTGCCTTATCTGTTGTTACTGCCGGTTTTGTTTCTGACGGTGGAAGCGTGTAAGAAAAAAGAAGCACCCACTATTAGTGCCGGCACCCAAATAGACGACACGGCCTTTTCTTTTAGGGGAAATGATTTTGTGCGGCAAGAAGGATCTAAAACTACAATTTTACCAAACGGAGTTGAGTTTTACCGTATTTCTCCGCCTTATAAAATGAACGGCGAGCGCATTTACGATGAAAAAGAAGTGGATGTTCCAGCAACATATGCCGGTAGTTTTAAAAGCCCGCTCCACGAATTAGCCGATAGGATCATGCCGGAATTGAAAGACTTACCCGACGGCGAGTATGCCTTGATTGCATCGGGCCAGCAGGTGATTTCCAAAGAAGGCAGACTGGAATACTACCAGCAAATCTATCTGGGGACAGGTTTTACGCGTTTTGAAGATGGGGATTTTCCAAAAGAAGTAACATCTTCTCTGCAAAAAATAAAAACACTGGCAGAAAGCGCTAAACGTCCGGTGCTGACTGCTGCAAACCGGGCCATGGAAAGAGGCTTTAGCTTTAAGCCGGCATTGCGCGAAGGAAAGCCCGTCAATAGCCTGATTGAGTTTATGCTTTATGAAGCTGCCAGCCCGTTGCTGGTTGTCGTGAAGAATGGTAACGTTGTTATCCGGGAAGATGGGACGCAGACTTCCCAAAAAGCCGGTAAAGAAATAGCATCAGCAGATCCAGCGTATTTCAAAAACTGGAAGGAAGCTATTCAGGCTGCCGAAAAAAAAGCAAATCAGTCTTCCCAACAATACTTGCAAGAAGCTGGCCGCTCCGAAGTGGAAGCCAATGCTACCATTGCCAAAGCAAAAGCGGCTGCGGCAATGATTGAGCGAAAGGAAGCTGAAATTAAAAGAGCCGAAGCAGTAGCGGCGCATTGGGAAGCACTTGCGAAGCGAATAGAAGCGGAAAGAAGCGCGAAACTTTAGTGTTTTCCGGAAAAACGGATAAGGTTTCAAAAACCTTATAGGTTTAGCGCAGTCGCGCCGAACTGCCCCGTCCTACCTTCGCAGCCTTATGGCGAAAGTGGCGATTAACATAGCGACCGGCTCCCTGCAACAAGAGGAAGCGATTGTAGGCATCGACCTCGGCACCACCAACTCGTTGGTGGCCGTGATGCGGGAAGAAGACGGTGCCCGAAAGCCCGTGGCCCTGCGCGAAACCGACGGCTTTACCCTCGTGCCCTCTATCGTGAATCTCGGTGAAGACGGCGCGGTGCATGTGGGCAACGAAGCCAAAGAACGCCTGCTCACCGCACCGGAGCGCACCATCTACAGCGTGAAGCGCCTTATGGGCCGCAGCTACAACGACGTGCGCGCCGAAGCGGGCGAACTGGCCTACCAGATTCTGGACGACGAAACCGAAGCACTCGTGCGCGTGCGCATCGGCGACCGGTTTTACACCCCGATTGAGCTTTCTGCCTTTATCCTCGCCGAGCTGAAAAGCCGCGCCGAACACTTGCTCAAAACGCCGGTTACCAAAGCGGTGATTACCGTTCCGGCTTACTTCAACGACGCCCAGCGCCAGGCCACCCGCGACGCCGGAAAAATTGCCGGTCTGGACGTGCTCCGCATCGTCAACGAACCCACCGCCGCAGCCCTGGCTTACGGCCTGGGCACGAGCAGCAGTGAAGAGGAGAAAATCGTGGCGGTGTATGACCTTGGCGGCGGCACGTTTGACATTTCCATTCTGCGCATCGTGGGCGGCATTTTTGAAGTCCTTTCCACCCATGGCGACACCCACCTCGGCGGCGACGATTTTGACCGCGCACTGGTAGAATTAATTTCCGGAAAATCAGGGGTTATTTCCCAAAATGCAAGCGACCGCGGACGGCTGCGCCTGCTTGCCGAGGAAGCCAAAAAAGCACTGTCTAATTCCGTCAATTGGACGGGTGAAATTTCCGGAAAATCCATCACCATTTCCAAAGCAGAATTTGAGGCGGCCATTGCGCCACTGGTAGCGAAAACCATGGCTTCCTGCCGCGCTGCGATTGCGGATTCCGGAATTTCGGTTGGCGACATCAGTGCGGTGGTGCTGGTGGGCGGCTCTACGCGGGTACCGCTCGTAAAAACAGAAGTAGAAAAAACTTTTGGCCGCAAGCCTTTTGACGAGCTGAACCCGGATGAAGTCGTTGCCCTCGGGGCCGCCGTGCAGGCCGATATCCTTGCCGGAAAAACCACCGACCTGCTCCTCCTGGACGTAACGCCCCTGAGCCTCGGCATTGAAACGATGGGCGGGTTGATGGACGTGCTGATGCCGCGCAACTCTAAAATTCCGTCGCGGGCCGGACGGCAGTACACGACCCAGAAAGACGGGCAGGGCAGTATGCGCATCTCCGTTTTTCAGGGCGAGCGCGACCTGGTGGCTGACAACCGCAAGCTGGCCGAATTCAACCTCACCGGCATTCCCGCCATGCCCGCCGGACTGGCCAAAGTAGAAGTGACCTTTCTGCTGGACGCCGACGGCATCCTGAAAGTATCGGCGAAAGAACTGCGCAGCGGCGTGGCCCAAAGCATTGACGTGAAACCGCAGTACGGCCTCACCGACGAGGAGGTAGAACGCATGTTGATGGCCTCGCTCACCCACGCGAAGGAAGATATGCAAACGCGCGCACTGGTGGAAGCCCGCACCGAAGCCGAACAAATGGTGGACCTCACCGAAAACTTTCTCCGCAAAAACGAGACGTTGCTTTCCGGGGAAGAAAAAAGCCTTACAGAAGCCCAGATTGCCGCCCTGCGGGAAGCGATTTCCGGAAATGACAAGAACGCCATTCAGGCCGCAAGCGAAAAGCTCAACGACCTCACCCGCCCCTTTGCCGAGCGCGTGATGGACGCAGCCTTGAAGGAAGCCATGCGGGGGAAAAAGATTTTGTAGCGCCCCCGGCTTGTCAAGTCCCCCGGACGACTCACATATGACTTGACAAGTCTAATGGAGGCCACCCTAGAGCGATTTTGACTTGACAAGTCTATTCACTTGCTGTCCGCGGACTTGTCAAGTCTGCGGGCGACTTGCCGGCTGATTTAGCAGGTGCTTTTCTTTCTATCTGCTGCCGCCCTCAATCATAGCCGCCAAATCGGCTTCCAAGCTGCGCTGCGGCGTTTCTACGATCCGGCCTACTTCCTGATTGTTTTTATAAAGAATAATCGTCGGTACACGATCCACCTTAAAAATTTTGTCTTCTACGTCGCGACCTTTTTTAGCCCGGTCCATGCCATAAAGCTGTACTTTTTCCATCGGCATGTTGGCTTCCTGCAACACTTTATAGAGGTGCGGCAGTTGCAGGTGCGAATCCGAACACCACGAGCCGAAAAGCACCACAAGATTGTAATTGGACAATCCTTTTTTCAACACCTGCATCGCAGTGGCGTCCGGCAGGTAGCGGGCAGTGTCTTTCATCCAGGTATAATCCGGTTGGGCCAAAAGGTCGGCATAGCGACATTGACCTTTCAGGATGGTTTCGTTGGTTTTGTCTTCTTTCTGAAGCACAAAAGTCTGGGCAGAGCTCATAAAGGGAAACAACAGCAGGAGTGCAAAAATGACTTTTTTCATAAAGGAAATGTACGGCAAAAATGATGCGCGTAATATTTCCGCTCCATGAGCGACGCAGTGAATCGCGTCGCTACCGGCGCAAAATCACCTCGGCCCGCCGGTTTTGGGTGCGGCCTTCCTCGGTATCATTCGGTGCCATTGGATATTGTTCGCCCCAGCCCTGCGCCGTTATTTTTCCGCCATCAAAACCCAATTGCACCAGAGCATCGGCCACGAGACGGGCGCGCTGACCAGAAATTTCTTCGTTTAGCATCGGTGTTCCGGAAATATCGGTGAAACTCCACACCAGAATCTCGGCACTGCCGGCGAGTACTTCTTTGGGAATCTCCTCTAATAAGCTGCGCACACTGTCGCTAAGGGAAATTTCATTTCTGCGGAACGAAAACCGCAGCAAAAGACTGTCGTGCCTCGGCGGAACGTACGAATCGGGTAGCAAGGCCAAACGGGCTTGCGGCAGTAGGGTATCGGTGGCCGACAACAGCAGGCTATCCACGCGGGCTTTGTATCCGCCTTGCGTGGCTTTCAACAAATAAGGCTGCTCCAGCTGCAAAAAAGCCACAAAAGAGCCATCACCACGATTGGAACGAAAACCGCCCACTTCTTTTCCGGAAAGTCCATCCAGCAAGCGCACCCAGGCGTTTGCCAGCGGTGTGCCCGAAAGCGAATCCACTACCTGCCCGTGCACCAGCTGCACCGCCGCCGGTCGCATCGAAAAGGGCAGTTCGCAGCGCCAGATATCGGTATTGCCCGGCGGCCCCTGCCGGTCGGTGGCGTAGTAAAGGGTGTCGCCCCGGAGACCCGTAAATGGACTTACCTCATCGTGCGGCGAGTTGATAGGCTGTCCCAGATTCTGCACTTTTTTCACCCCCTCTGTTGCCAGCGTCGCCCGGTATAAATCATAGCCACCAAAGTTTTCGGCCTGCCCGTTGGAGGCGAAAAGCAACGTTTTGCCATCAGCACACAAGAATGGCGAAACCTCATTTTGCGGCGTGTTGATGTGTGGCCCGGCATTCACGGGTTGCTGCCAGCGGCCCCGCTCAAAACGGCTGTACCAAATATCCAATCCACCCAGCCCACCGGCACGATCTGAGACGAAAAAAAGGGTTTTATTATCGGCGCTCAGCGAAGGCATGCCCTCGTAGGCGGGGGTGTTGATGGTAGCTCCAAAAGGCTCCGGCACCGACCAGGCCGTATCACCGGGCGTGGCGGTGTAAGACATATAAAGGTCGCCACCGCCGCCGTCCCAGCCGTTTTCGCTTTTCAAATCTTCCCGGCCAAAAAAGATATAATGGCCATCTGCCGAGATGGTTTGCGCTTTTTCCTGCCGCGATGAATTAAGCGGAAAGGGCAGGGCCACGCCCGAAAACCAGCCGCCGCAGCTATCGGGCAGGGCACGCATCAAATCTTCATCGATGCCTTTGACGCGGCGGGAGTAATAAAGCGCGCTACCGTCAGCGGCTAATTCCGGAAATGTTTCCGGAAAAAGAGTGTTTATGCGCACACCCATAGACTCTGGAAAAACCAGCTCCTTAGGTTGTGCGGATGCCCATTGGGCCGCCCTCAGAAGCCATTTCCCTTCGGCGGTTTGCGGCGGAAAGGTTTGGAGTCGTCCGGCGGCTTCGCCATAGCGCCCTGCCCGAAACAAGGCCCGCGCCAGGGGCAGGGTGAAATAACGGCTGCCATTTTTGGTTTTTTGAGCACCGGCTTCATAAGCGGCAACGGCCTCGTCATATCGCCCTTGCTGGTAGGTCCAGTTGCCGAGGGTGGCATAAAAATCGGCGCTTTGCGCGCTGCCTTTCAGTTTGCGTTGCAGCATACGGATGGCGGCATCGTGCTTTTTCTGCCCCCAAAGCACCTGTGCTTTGTAGAGCCCATCCTGCGCACGGGCCGGCACGGCGAGCGTGAGAAGGGAAAGGAGAAATATTCCGGAAAAAAAGCGCACGACGGCGCAAAAATAGCCGCTGCGGCGCAAGGGGGCCTAGAGCAGCCCTCCGGAAGGTTCCCTCGGCGCGGTTTGGGTTTACCCGAGGGCGCGGGAAGGCTCCCCGCTGCCGTTTGGCCTTACCGGAGGGCGCAGAACATTTCCCCGGAACCAATTGTCCTTACCCGAGGCCTCGGGAATGCTCCCCGGGCCGCAGGGAATTCACCCGCTCCCACCGGAGGTTTTCCTGCGCGTCAGGCAATTCGCCCGTTCCCACCTGAAGGGCAAAAAAGGGGGTTTTCAGAAGGTTTTTTCCCACCTGGGGTTTTTGGGAAGAGTTGCACTAAGGGGCTTCGACAAGCTCAGCCTGACACACAATTTCTAATCAGAAGAGGATGGCATCTTCTGTGTCACCGGGAGCTTGTCGAAGGGCTCTTGTCGAAAAGTAGGGAATGGCTTTTTAAGTTGGAAGTGTTTTAGCATCCCATATGCTCAAAACAAGGCCAGCTGTGGGCCGCCTGCGCCCGCATATTTTCCGGAAGAGCCGGCCAGAATCTGCCCTTTTACGGCTTCGGGCGCCCAGCCCAGGTAGCGGTGGTCGCGGTCTTTGCAGGTGATAAAATACTTAGCGCGGTTCGCCGAGATACCAATCTTTCTGAGCTGCTCCCAGCCCAGCGGCCCAAAACGGCGCGCACTCACAATCTTCTTCGCTGAGCCCACGCCAATGCCCGGCACGCGCAAAATCATTTCGTAGTCGGCGGTGTTGATGTCGATGGGGAAAAGCGCCGGAAAACGCAACGCCCAAGCCAGTTTGGGGTCCACGTCGGGCTCCAGGTTTTCCTTTTCCGGGTCCACGATTTCCTCAGCATTGAACCCATAAAACCGCATCAGCCAGTCGGCCTGATAAAGGCGGTGTTCGCGCAGGATGGGCACTTTGCTTTCCAGGCCCGGCAGCAGGTTGCTGGCCGAATTGACCGGCACGTAGCCGCTGTAAAACACGCGCTTCAGCCCAAAATCTTTATACAAAGAGGCTGCTTTGTTCACGATGTGCAGGTCGGTTTCCGGCGACGCGCCCACCACCATCTGCGTGCTTTGCCCGGCGGGCGCAAACTTCGGCGCGTCGGCCTTGCGAATCAAGCCGCGTTCTTGTTTGGCACCTTCAATATGGGCCTGCACCAGCCCCATGGGCCGGATGATTTCCGATTCTGTTTTCTCCGGTGCCAGCTTCGCGAGGCTTTCGCCCGAAGGCAGCTCGATGTTCACCGAAAGTCGGTCGGCCCACTTGCCCGCTTCGGCAATAAGGTCTTCGCTGCAACCGGGAATGGTTTTGAGGTGGATATAGCCGTTGAAAGCGTGCTCCAGCCGTAGGGTTTTGGCCACGCGCACGAGCCGCTCCATTGTGAAATCGGCGTTTTTAAAAATGCCCGACGACAGAAAAAGGCCTTCGATGTAGTTGCGCCGGTAGAAGTTGATGGTCAGATCCACGACTTCTTCCACCGTGAACGCCACGCGTTTCACTTCATCGTTGCTACGGCGGCTCACGCAATACTGGCAGTCAAAAATGCAGACGTTGGTGAGCAGGATTTTGAGTAGGGAAATACAGCGGCCATCCTCGGTATAGGAATGGCAGATACCCATGCCGGTGGTGTCGCCCAGTCCGCCATTGTTTTTTCGCTTGCTGCCCGAGGAAGAGCACGACACGTCGTACTTCGCCGCATCGGCCAGCACACTTAGTTTTTCGCGGATTCTGGTCCAGTCCATAAAGCCTTTTTTCGTTGGTTAAATGGAACAGAAAAACAGCCTTTTTGTTGGGTAAAAAGGGGTGTTTTAAGGTGAAATTTCCGGAAATAAAGGGCCTTTTTCCGGAAATTTTTAGCTTCCAAAAAAGCTCCGGTATGCTTACGCAGGCTCTGCTTCGCCCGAAACAATTTTACCATCCCGCATGGCCAGAATCCGGTCGGTGCGCCGGGCGAGGGCGTCGTTGTGAGTCACGATAACAAAGGTCTGCCCGAGGTCTTTACGCAGTTGCAAAAACAGGTCGTGGACCGCTTCGGCATTGGCAGAGTCGAGGTTGCCGGTGGGCTCATCTGCGAAAACTACTGCCGGCCTTGCCACCAACGCGCGGGCGATGGCCACGCGCTGCTGCTCGCCTCCAGAAAGCTCGCCCGGTTTGTGGGTCAATCGCTGCGATAGCCCTACGATTTCCATCATTTCAGTGGCCATTTTCAGCCCTTCTTTCCGGCTTTTTCCCCCAATCCACAAAGGCATGGCTGCGTTTTCAAGCGCCGAAAATTCCGGCAAGAGGTGATGCGCCTGAAAGACAAAACCAATGTTGCGCGAACGGAACTGCGCTTGCTTTTTGGGGGAAAGCTTAAAGATATCGGTGTCGTTCAGGAGCACCGTTCCGCTGTCGGGCTTGTCGAGGCCACTGATGAGGTGCAGCAGCGAGGATTTGCCGGCCCCCGACGGCCCGGTGATGGAAACAATTTCGCCGGCCCCGATGCGCAGCGACACGTCGTTGACGACCGTGAGACTGGAATGTTTTTTGAAAAGATGCAGGGCCTGAAGCATGGCCCGAAATTAGGCGCTGCCGATAAAGATGCGCGCCCTATTTGCAGAACCCCTACATTTGCCCGAATTTTCAAAAAAGCCCTAATAAAAGCTATATGTTCTGGACCCTCGAACTGGCCTCTCACCTGGAAGACGCTCCCTGGCCGGCCACCAAAGACGAGCTGATTGACTACGCCATCCGCTCCGGCGCACCGCTGGAAGTGGTGGAAAACCTTCAGGAACTGGACGACGAAGGTGAGATTTATGAAGGTGTGGAAGACATCTGGCCCGATTATCCCACCCAGGAAGACTTCTTCTTTAACGAAGACGAGTATTAAACAGCGCAGCGGTTTTCCGCTTTAAAAATCCTTTCAAGCCACCTTTTCATCCGGAAAGGTGGCTTGGTTTTTTAGCCCCTTTGCGCGCAACCGGCTTTTCTCCCTTCTTTTTTGTGCCGGCCTGCTTTTTCCCTAAAAAATCCTGGCTGCATGACTGATTTTTCCCGTGCGCCCTTCCGGTCTTTCTGGATGGGTGGTTTTGAATGTGCTGACCACCTCAACCGCCACGGCGACCGTGTGAATCTGACCGTTAAGACCGGTCATCTAAAACAACTAGTCGAAGATTACGGGCGGGTGAAAAGCATTGGGATCCACACCGTTCGGGAAGGCATTCGCTGGAGTTTTGTGGGAAAAAAATCCCGGAAATTATGACTGGTCGGAGGTAGAACGGATGCTACGAATCGGGCAGCAGGCTGGCGTACAGCAAATCTGGGATATTTGCCATTTTGGTTTTCCGGATGATCTCTCGCCGCTACATCCGCATTTCACGCGCCGCTTTGTAGTCGTTTGCGAGGCGTTTGTGCGTTTCCACCGCAGCGTGCAGCCCGACGGGCTTTTGTGGGTTACGCCTATCAATGAAGTGAGTTTTATTTCGTGGCTGGGTGGCGAGGATAAGGGCACTACGCCCTATTGCACCGGCGTGGGTTAGGACGTTAAATACCAACTGATGGCGGCTTATATCGAAGGCATTAAAGCCATGCGCGTTTTGGGCTTCCTGTTGCGCTTACCGAAACGTCCCACCCCAAAGAACACCGGCCCGACTGGCTTCGGTTTATCGGAAGCGAGTGCGCAGCGGCAATCCGGGCCGGCGTGCCGCTGGAAGGCGTTTGTATTTATCCGATTATTGACCGGCCTGATTGGAACGACCTGACCTACTGGCATCAGTCGGGCGTGTGGGACCGGGTGGTTTTGGAGAACGGACTTGTGGAAGACCGCGTTTTGCATCAGCCGTCGGCAGAAGCTTTGCAGGAAGCGCAACAATGGACTGCGGATGCACAACGCGAATGGGTGGAGAAAGGAGTGCTTTCAACCATGCCGGTTTGCGCCTTGGAAGGATAGTTTTTCCGGAAAATTTCCGGAATTTTATAGAAGCGCAAGGGAGAAACAAGTCCTTGTTCCACGATGTTCCACATCGTTCCACGAAGTTCCACGCCTCATTGTCAATCAATTAGAGGGAACTTTTTTCTTTATTTTAGCTTTCGATTTCTGCTCTTTTCGATTTTGGCAGACTTTGGAAAACGAGGTTGTAAGAATCGGCAATCCACTCGCGGAGCTGGGAATCGCGAAGACTTCCGATAAGCGAAACCGTGTTCCAGTGCTGCTTGCTCATGTGATAGCCGGGCTGCACTTCACTGTATTGTTCGCGAAGCAAAAGGGCGGTTTCCGGGTCGCATTTCAGGTTGATGCTTTCGCAGGTTTCGATGTCGGTCAGGCAAAACATTTTTCCGCCCACGGTAAAGACAAGTGTGGTTTCGCCAAACGGCATTTTTTCGGCGGTGCCGGGAAGCGAAAGGCAATAGTCACGCAGGGTGTCGAAGGTCATTTGGAGAAGAAATTTTTCCGGAAATTTCCGGAAAAAGGTTTAGAAAACCTGATGAATGCACCCGGGTTGTAGAGGCACCCTACTAGGGCGTCTCTACCGGAAGAACAGTGGCCCGGATTTTCCGGAAAGGAGCACTTACTTTCGGAATCTTCAAAAAGATTTTATGAACCCTGCTGCCGCTCCGGAAACCGAAATCGCCCGTTACCCGATTGGCGAATACGCCGCCCCTGCCGCCTTTGACCCGACCTCGATACGAAACTGGATTGACCTGCTTGAGAACTTTCCCCGCTGGCTGGACGTATTGATTGAAAACCTCGACGAAGCGCAGTTGCACACGCCCTACCGGCCCGGCGGCTGGAGCATGCAACAAATCATTCACCACCTGGCCGACAGCCACATGGTGGCCTACACGCGGCTCAAGCTGGCCCTGACAGAGGAAAACCCGACCGTAGCGCCCTACCGAGAAGACCGCTGGGCCGAGACGCCGGAGGTGGCCGAAGTGCCGGTAAATGTTTCCATCACGCTGCTGCACGCCCTGCACCGCCGCTGGGCCGCCCTGTTGCGCGCGCTTCCGGAGGCGGATTGGCACCGGACGTTTTACCACCCGGAGCAGGACCGGAAAATTGCCATCTGGCAACTCACCGACCTGTATGCCTGGCACAGCCGCCACCATGCCGAGCAAATGCGGGAATTGCGGGAACGGGAAGGCTGGAGATGGTAAACAAATGCCTCCATGGGACGCGGATAAAGCGGATCACTACGGAGGTCCACAGATTCTTCCGGAAAATTCTATTTCCTCATCCCTTTGACCCCCCTGCCCCCCCAAGGGGGAATTCCCACAGTTCCCACACTGTCCACTATCCACTATCCACTATCTGCCTTAGCTTTACCCACTCTTTCTCCAAAACTGTTTTCGCCATGGCTACCGGAATGTTGCACCTTCATAACTTTTTGCGCTGGATTGTTTTGATTGCCGGCGTGTGGGCGCTGCTGCGCACCCTGCCGATGCTTTCCGGAAAGCGCCCGGTGCTGGCTGCCGACAAAAAAGCAGGCTTGTTCTTTATGATTTCCTGCGACATCCAGTTGCTCCTCGGCTTGTTTTTGTATTTCTCGCGCGGCTGGGCCACCCAACTTTCGGCTGGCGGTGAAGTGATGCGCAACGCCGGGATGCGCTTCTGGACCATCGAGCACGCCGTGGGGATGATTGTGGCTATTCTGTTGGCCCACATCGGTTATGCGTCTTTAAAGCGCGGCGTGGGCAAGCGGGCCGGAATCATGTTTTTGTTTTCCCTGCTGATTATCCTGCTCACCATTCCCTGGCCGTTCCGCGAGCTGGTAGGACGTGGTCTTTTCCCGGGAATGAGCGCTTAAAAATCCGCTGCCGGTGCGCTCGGTTGGACTTTCCCTGTATGCCGTTTATTGCGCGGTGTCGTTTGTTGTGACGCTTCCTGTGGCGGCGCTGGTAGTCGCCTTGCTTTCTGTGTCCAATAACGCAGCGTCGCGGCGGCGTATCTGGGTGTTTCTGAACGGATGGGCGCGGCTTTACCTGTGGCTCACGGGGCGGTCGGTGCAGTACATGAACCAGCCGCAAACTCCGGAAGGGTATTGCGTGGCAGTGCTCAACCATCAAAGCTATCTGGACAGCGTGGCGATTTTTCCGGCGGTTCCGGGATATTTCCGGCCTTTGGGGAAAAAGGAAATTGCGAAAATTCCCCTTTTCGGCTTTATCTACAAGCAAATAACCCTGCTGGTGGACCGCAGCAGTGCCCACAGCCGCGCGCGGTCTATGAAACTGATGGTGCGCTCCCTTCGACGGGAAGGCCACGTGGCGATTTTTCCGGAAGGCACTTTCAACGAAACCCACGAAGAACCGATGCTGCGCTTCTACGACGGCGCGTTCCGGCTGGCTATTGAAGCCCAAGCCCCGATCCTGCCCATCCTGCTGCCTGACACGGCCGACCGCTGGAACGGCGTGAAGCTCTGGAAGATGACGCCGGGAAGGAATCGCGTGTTTTATCTGCCTTTGGTGGAAACCACCGGACTGACGCAAAAAGATTTGCCCCAACTGCGCGACCGCGTGCGGGAGCGGATGGCCGAGGCGATGCAGCGGCTGAAGACTTCTTAGTTGGAGTCCTTCGGGCGCTGAATAGGCAAGCGTTGCATGCAATTTGGCCGTCATTCAGCCAAACGCACGCTCCCAATAGAGAGTCTTACGAAAAAACAGCCGTCTAAAATGCGGGGATGGCACTAACGATATCGTCAGAGGTATGTCCGCAACCTGGGAAGTGCACTAACGATATCGTCAGAGGTATATCCGCAACCTGGGAAGTGCACTAACGATATCATCAGAGGTATGTCCGCAACCTGGGGATGGCACTAACGATATCATCAGAGGTATGTCCACACCTTGGGAAGTGCATAGATGATTTTGCAAGAACAATGTTTGTAATGTGAAGCTTCGGATGACAAAGCCAGAAGCCCTTGCCTGTCTGCTGATTTCTTCCTTTGGGGAGGGCGCGTTAGCGTGCATCATGGTATAAAGGGCATGTAGCATCTAAAAAGAGTCGTCATTCGTTCGAACACTCCTCACCCCTCATCCCGAATCAGTATCTTCGCGCCCAATTTTTTCTATTTATCATGGCATTGCAGGCAGGCATTGTAGGGCTTCCCAACGTGGGCAAATCCACTCTTTTTAACGCCGTTTCCAACTCGGCCAAAGCACAGGCTTCTAATTATCGTTTTTGCACCATCGAGCCCAATGTGGGGCAGGTGGATGTGCCCGACGAGCGCCTCGATGCGCTGGCCAAAATCGTGCAGCCGCAGCGCATTGTACCCACCACCATTGAGTTTGTGGACATTGCCGGACTGGTGCGCGGTGCCAGCAAGGGCGAAGGTTTGGGCAATAAGTTTCTGGCTAATATCCGCGAGGTAGATGCCATCGTGCACGTGCTGCGCTGCTTTGAGGATGAAAATATCCTCCGCGAAGAAGGCGCCATCAACCCCGTCTCTGATAGGGATATTATCGACACCGAGCTGCAACTGAAAGACCTTGAAAGCGTGGAGAAAAAGATCTCCCGCAACGAGAAAATGCTGAAGGCAGACCCCAAAGCCAAGGTGGTTCACGAAGTGCTGCTGAAGTGCAAAGCCCACCTGGATTCCGGAAAAAACATTCGTGCGCTGGGCCTTGAAGGCGAAGACCTCGAAGCCGTGGCAGATCTTTTCCTGCTTACCCAAAAGCCGGTGCTGTATGTAGCCAATGTGGATGAAGATTCCATGCAAAGTGGCAACAAATACTCCAAAGCCGTGGAGGAAATGGCGGCTGCCGAAGGCGCGCAGGCCGTGGTGATGTGCAACAATATTGAAGCACAGATTTCGGAGATGGAAAATCCGGAAGACAAAGCACTTTTCCTGGAAGAATACGGATTGAAAGAGCCGGGCCTCAACCGCCTCATCCGCGCCACTTACAACCTGCTGGAGCTGATCACTTACTTCACTGCCGGCGTGCAGGAAGTGCGCGCCTGGACGATTGGCAAAGGCTGGGCAGCCCCCAAAGCGGCCTCGGTGATCCACACCGATTTTGAAAAAGGATTTATCAAAGCCGAGGTGATTGGCTATAATGATTTTGTGGAGCTGGGCGGCGAAAGCGGTGCCAAAGAGAAAGGCAAGCTGCGCATCGAAGGCAAGGAATACACCGTGGCCGACGGCGATGTGATGCACTTCCGGTTCAACGTGTAAGCGGTTCTTTCGATAATAAAAACACCCGTCAGGTTTCAAAAACCTGACGGGTGTTTTGGTTTGTGGCCGCTTCAACAAGACCTTAAAGAGGCCGGATTAACCCTTCTTTTTCCGGAAAATTTGGGGAAATCCAGCGGCTTGGGAAGGCAGCATAAATCTGTTGTTCAAAAGCCTTCTGCACTACCTTCGGTTTTTCTTTAAACACAACTCCAACCTTTTCAATTATGGCACTCCAACCCGGCGGCAAAGCCCCCGATTTTTCGCTCCAGGATCAAAATGGCAACACTCACAACCTCGCCGATTATAAAGGCAAGAAGGTGGCCCTCTACTTCTACCCCAAAGACGACACGCCGGGATGCACCGCCCAGGCCTGCAACCTGCGCGACAACATGAAGGCCCTCACCGATAAAGGCGTCGTGATACTGGGCGCTTCCACCGACGACGCGGCCAGCCACCAGAAGTTTGAAAAGAAATACGACCTGAATTTTCCCCTCCTCATCGACACCGACAAAACGCTGGTGCAGGACTACGACGTGTGGGGCGAAAAGCAGTACATGGGCAAAACCTACATGGGCACCAATCGCGTAACCTACCTGATTGATGAAAACGGGGCCATCGCCCACGTCATCGAAAAAGTGGACACTAAAGACCACACCCGCCAGATCCTGGATACGTGGGGAATGGGCGAACTGTAGGGACAAGGGATTCCGCAGAGACGTTGCATGCAACGTCTCTGCGGGACCGGAATCAGCCTGACACGCGTTTTGTAAACAATAAATGATGACACCTTCTGTGTTCCCCCCTTGAGCGTGTCGAAGGGCTACTCCCCAAAGGGCGTTTTTTATTTTGAAAAAAATCCTCCACTACCTGCGCGATTTTGCGCGGCGGCCCCGCTTTGGGTGGGAGCTGCTGGGCGGATTGGCGTTTTCGTTGGTGGCGCTTTGGCTCAACGAAAGCTGGGGTGGCGAAAGCATCTGGATTGATGGGAGTGCTACCCAAGCGGCGCGATTACTGAAGTATCTGGCCCTTTATGCAACTGCTTTTGGCGGTGGTTATCTTTTGCAAATGGCCATCCACCCTACCGAAAAAGGGCTGCGGAGCGGGCGGCTGTGGACCGGCGTAGTCGTAGCAGTAGTGCTGTTTTCCGTTCGGGCGTGGTTTCAGCCCTATCCGTTGATTCGGGACCGCATTCCACCCGAATATCAAACCGTTGTCTGGAAATACCTTTACAACGGCGGCGGGTTGGTGTGGCTGGCCCTTCCCACCTTGTTGTTTTGGTGGATTTCCGGCGATTTCCGGAGGCTGCCGCCCTATGGGTTTAGCGCTAAGCACGCCTCGCTCAAGCCTTATTTCATTCTGCTCGGCCTGATGCTGATTCCCCTGTTCTGGGCAGCGCAGCAACCCGACTTCCAGGAGATGTATCCACGTGCGGCCCACATTGACCTACCGCCCGGCGGGCCACATAATGCGCTGCTGACGGCACTCTATGAAACCGTTTACAGCCTCGACTATGTCGTTACCGAGTTCTTTTTCCGGGGTTTTCTCATTCTCCACTTTGCGCGTTTTGCGGGGGAGAAGGTCATCCTGCCGATGTGTATGTTTTATGTGGTTATCCACTTCGACAAACCTATTGCCGAAGCCGTTAGCTCGTTTTTTGGCGGGATGATTCTGGGCGTATTAGCCCTGCGAACCCACTCCATCTATGGCGGCATTATCGTGCACCTCGGCATTGCACTTTTGATGGAAGCGCTGGGATTGCTGTGATAGCGCCTGCGGCGTTGGAGGCGTTGCCGTTGGAACTACGTGTTGGAGGCGTTGCCGTTGGAGCGCTTCGCGCGTTGGGTGCTATCGGACACTGATAGCTTCCAAACAACACGAAGTTCCAACACGAAGTTCCAACGCCCGAAGCGCTCCAACCCAACGGCCTTACACCCGCATGGTATCGGCTTGCCAGTCGCTGATGGCTTTTTTGATTTCATCGGCGCTGAGGCGTTCCTCCAGCGTGCGCACGAGGAGGGAGGGCAATTGATCGTCGGGGGCAAAGCGCAGAGCGGCCAGGCGGCCAAAACCCAGGGTGCTTTCAAACGGTTCCAGTCGCTCGCCGGTAAGCTGGTAGTAGCGCAAACGCATCTCCAGCCGCACAATGCGGTCCTGAAGCTCCAGGGCATAATGCTGCCGGGTCATCACCCCCAGGTAGGTCGCCAGAAATCCGGCACCGGAAACAGCGGCCCAAAGAAGGTTGTTGCGGCTTGATTTCCGGGCTTTCACCGCTGTGGCGATGGTGAAAGCGGCGCTTAGCGGCAGAAAAACAAAGTGGTGGGGCGCGTAGTAGCGCACGTGGTTTTTATAGGATTGGCTCATAAAACCGGTTTCCGGAAAGATTCGTGCCGGAAGGTTTTTTTCATAGGGAAATACCATTTCAGAAATTTCTGAAGCCTTTTTACCATAGGGAAATACCATTTCAGAAGTTTCTGAAGCCCTTTTACCATAGGAAATACCATTTCAGAAGTTTCTGAAGCCTTTTTACCATAGGAAATACCATTTCAGAAATTTCTGAAGTGCTTTTACCCAGGGAAATGCCATTTCAGAAGTTTCTGAAGTGCTTTTGCCATAGAAAAGGTCATTTCAGAAACGAAGTTTCCATCTGGTCAGGACGCTTTTCCTACCCGTGCGTTTCCAATCTTATGCACACCGTCTTTTTCGGGGTCATATTTTCTTTCTCCGGCCACCACGTATTTCATTTCTTTCTGAAAATATTTACAAGCCGGTTGCAATGCACATTCCTCACACTTGGGCCGGCGGGCAATGCAAACATAACGGCCATGCAGAATCAGCCAGTGATGGGCTTTATATACCTCATTTTCCGGAATGTTTTTCACCAGTTGCAATTCAGCGTCCAGCGGATTGCGGGCGTTTTTGGTCAATCCAATCCGCGCCGCGACCCGGAAAACGTGCGTATCCACCGCCATCGCCGACTGATTCCAGGCTACCGATAAAATCACATTCGCTGTTTTGCGGCCCACGCCCGGCAGCAATATCAACTCTTCCATCGTTTTGGGCACCTCGCCGTTGTGGTGGTCGCAGAGGCGCTGGGCCATACCCAGCAAATGCCGCGTTTTGTTGTTGGCAAAACTGACGGATTTGATGAGCGCAAAAACGTCTTCGGTTTGCGCAGCGGCCAAAAACTGCGGAGTCGGATAGGCTTCAAAAAGGGCAGGCGTAACAATATTGACGCGCTTGTCGGTGCACTGCGCCGAGAGGATAACCGCTACGAGCAACTCATAGGAATTCCGGAAATGCAGTTCGGTTTCGGCCACTGGTATGTGTTCCCGAAACCAATCGAGCACAAAATCGTATCGCTGTTTTTGGGTCACGTCTTAGTTTTCCACTTCCACTTTTTGGCCGGGTGCGGGCTCAAAGTCCAGCACGATAGAGTTCATGCAATAGCGCTTGCCGGTCGGCTCGGGGCCATCGTCGAAGATGTGGCCGAGGTGCGAATCGCAGCGGGCGCAGGTTACCTCAATACGGTCCATGCCGTGAGTCAAATCCTGGGTATAGTTCATTGCGCCTTTGCGGATGGGTTCAAAAAAAGACGGCCAGCCGCAGGCAGAAGCAAACTTGGCTGTGCTGTTGAAAAGCGCATTGCCACACACATCGCAGTAGTAAGTCCCCGGAACGTCGGTCTTATAGTATTTTCCGGAAAACGCCCATTCGGTGCCTTTCTCGCGAGCCACTTCATACACGTCAGAAGGCAGGATTTTCTTCCATTCCTTATTGGAGACGTGCAGCTTCGCTGTGTCGGTGCGGGAGTAGTACGGATTGTCGGAGTGGTCAGTCATCTGGCTGGAAGAAGCGGCGCAGGAAAGCGCGAACAAGGCCGGAAGCAACAAATATTTACGCATAGAAAGAAAAACACCGGAAGCCTTAGAGAGTTTCATAGACGATCTTAAAAAACGTTTACCGTAAAAAAGATACGAAAGAAAAAAGCGTCGGGTTTGAAGCAACCTTTCCGAAAATCCGGCACCGGCGCGCCTCTTTTTTTTAATCGATTTGAGCAATCATAGACATTTCTACCCGTGCGCCTTTAGGCAGCCCAACCACAGCGACCGTTTCGCGGGCCGGTGCGTTGTCAGCTTCAAAATAGCGCCCATAAACATCATTTACGGTGGCAAAGACTTTCATGTCAAGAATGAAAATGCTGGTTTTAATCACCTTTGAAAAATCGGTTCCGGCCTCGGTCAGGATGGCTTTGAGGGCTTCCATCACGCGGCGTGTTTCTTCACGGATGTCGTCGCCGGTGTAGAGGGTTCCGGTTTCAGGGTCCAGGGCAATCTGGCCGGAGATGAAAAGCATATTTCCCACCCGTACGGCCTGGTTATAAGGTCCGATGGGGGCAGCAGCTTTGTTGGTTTGGATGATTTGGCGCGTGTTCATAGACCCTCAAAAATAAGCGATATGCCTAAATTTGTGGCCTTATGTCCTTAATTCTTTTTATGGATACCAGCGCTTCCGAAGCTTTGCTGGGATTGGTCGAGGATGGCCAGTGGCTTCAAACCAAAGTACTGCCGGATGCGCGACAACTGGGCCAGACCTTACACACGGAAGTGGCTGAACTGCTTCAAAATTCCGGAAAAACGCTCCAAGACCTGCGTGCAGTTGCCATCGTGAACGGTCCAGGGTCTTATACGGGTTTGCGTGTGGGATTGGCAGCAGCAAAAGGCTGGTGTTTTGGGCTGGATATTCCATTGATAACGCTGAACCGGCTTCAAATCCTACTTTCACAATTCCGGAAAAAAGAGCACATTTCCGGAAATAGCCTGCTGCTTTTACCCGCAAGGGCAGGGGAGTGGTTTGCCTTTGGTGCCGATGCAGAAGGTGGGATTTTGCTTTCAGCCCGGCATGTGGATCGGGCAGCGCTGCAAGCAATCCTGGACCAGGGGAGTTTTCAAAAAATCGTTGTTGCGGGCGCACCAGAGAAAGCGCCCACAAACATTACAGTAGCTGCTTCTCTTTTTATGGGAGATGCCATACATTTTAATGGCCTCGAAACTGTCGTAACTGAAAAGTTTAATGAAAAAAGGTTTGCGGAGATAACCACTGCTAAGCCCGAATATCTGAAAGGCGTTTACATAGCTTCCTGAAAATAAAAAGTTTGCATGCTACCTTTAGGTTTAGTTCCTGATATATTTGGATATTTAACCGCTGATTAACAAGAGGAAATTAGAGCTGTTTCTTGATTTATATCCAACAACTACGTATATTTGCGTTTTGTTACCTACCTCTCGGGTAATAAAAGTTTTTTCCCACTCCCCTTTTTTTATTTTTTTCCCTGTTTCAAAAACCATGGAGAACAACCATCAGCACGAGGCTACTGTAGCAGCCTCTCACGAAAACAACGCTACATCCAACAACACTCACAGCGCCGCTGAAATGCTGGATTACAGCGCTTCCAAAAATGCGGCTATGACGCTGCGCGCTATCAACCACAAGCTGCGTCAGCAAATCATCAAACTGCTCGACGAAAACAAGCGCATGAATGTTACTGACATTTATGTAAAACTGCGCCTCGAGCAGTCGGTTGCTTCCCAGCACCTCGCCATCCTGCGCCGCGCACACATCGTGAAAACCGTTCGCGAAGGCAAGTTTATCCACTATGCCCTCAACAACGAGCGCATCGCCGCTATTTCCAAGTTTGTAAAGGAAATGACCAGCGACATGCCGGAAACCAAAGAAGTAAAAGAAACTGCCGAAATGGCCTAAGTTTCGCTGCTTTTTAAAAGCGAAAACCGCGCTGCATTTGCCTGCAGCGCGGTTTTTTTATGGTTGCTCTTTAATCTGATTCCACGTTTCATACAGCGATTCCTGCGCCGGGCGGTCCGCCGGAATTTCACGTAGCGGCTCGCAGGGTTTCCAGCTTTCGCGGCTCTCGCCCGGCAGGGCCTGATACAAAGCCGTTCCCCGCGTTTTCCAGTCAATCATTTCGTCGGAAACTTGCTTGATGACCTTGGCCGGATTGCCCACCACCAGCGAGCGCGCCGGAATGTGCATCTTGGCCGGCACAAACGCCAGCGCACCGATAATGCATTCCTTTTCCACCACCACTTCGTCCATCAAAACGGCGTTCATCCCCACCAGGCAGTTTTCGCCCACCGTGGCGCCATGGATAATGGCCCCGTGGCCGATGTGAGCGCCTTTGTGAAGCCGCACCACCACACCCGGAAACATGTGAATCGTGCAGTTCTCCTGCACATTGCAGCCGTCTTCCAGCACAATGCCACCCCAATCGCCGCGCAGGGCCGCACCCGGCCCAATGTAACAATGCGCGCCAATAATCACATTCCCGGTAACGGCCGCCTGCGGATGCACAAAAGCGGTGGGATGCACAACCGGCACAAAGCCTTTAAATTCGTAGAACAAAATCGTTGTTTTTTACGTTGGCATTAAAGGTCTAAGCCGCTGCCCCGCAGACCAAATTTATTTTTGCCGAACGATCTCTCCCCGCTATGCGCCCACCTACCCCCAAAGCATCCGTTCTGATTGTTGAAGATGAAGAAAGCCTGCGCGAAGCCCTGAAGCTCAATATGGAACTGGAAGGCTATGAAACCACCGTGGCCGAAACCGGCCCGGCGGCCCTCAAAGCCATTAAAAATGAACACTTCGACTGCGTGATTCTGGACATTATGCTGCCGGAAATGGACGGACTGGCGGTCTGCGAAAGCATCCGGCTCCAACACAATGCCGTGCCGGTTTTGTTTCTTTCAGCCCGCAACTCCGGCACCGACCGCGTAGAAGGCCTGCGCCGTGGCGGCGATGATTATCTCACCAAACCCTTCAACTTGGAAGAGCTCTTGCTGCGGGTGGAAAAGTTGATTCAGAAAAACCGGCATATCCAGGCTCCCGGCCCGCTGGATGAGGTTTACGCTTTCGGCAATGGCTGCCAGGTGGACTTTGCAGCGCACGAAGCCATCTCTAAAGCCGGCGAAAAAGTAGCCCTTTCCAAAAAAGAAGCTGCCTTGCTAAAACTGCTCATTGAACACAAAAACGAAGTGGTGAGCCGCGAGCATATCCTGCAAGTCGTTTGGGGATACAATGTGTACCCTACCACCCGCACAATCGACAATTTTATCCTCAATTTCCGGAAATATTTTGAAGATGACAGTCGCGCGCCCCGCCATTTTCACTCGGTACGCGGCGTGGGATATAAGTTTACGGAGTAAGAAGTTGGACGCTTCGCTGTTGGAGCTTCGCGTTGGAACCGTGTTGGAGCCCTTCGGGCGTTTTTCGGGGACCTGACAGGTCAAGGCTGGAATGAAGTGGAAGCCGCAGAGCCTGTCAGGTCAGAAACACAGATTTCCGGAAAATCCCTCATCCCTGAAGACGTTGCATGCAACGTCTCTACCTAATCCCTTTTCCCATCAAACATTTTCTTTTCATCGTCAATCCGCGCAGCGGCACCGACCGGGTCAAGGCTATTGAAGCTGTTTTGGAAACCCGGCTGGACAAAAATCTTTTCCGGTACGAAATCCAACTCACAGAGCGTGCCGGCCACGGCACGGATCTGGCGCGCGCGGCTGCCGAAGCGGGCGCTTACGCCGTGGTGGCCGTGGGCGGCGATGGCTCGGTGGCGGATGTGGCAAAAGGCTTGTATGGAACCGAAACCGCCTTGGGTATTCTGCCCAAAGGCAGCGGCAACGGTTTTGCCCGCTCCCTAGGCATTCCGCTGGCACTGGCCGGCGCAGTGGATATCCTTAATAAAGATCGGTTGTTGAAGGTGGATGTGGGCTTTGCCAATGAGCAATTGTTTCTGTCCAATGCGGGCGTCGCCTTCGATGCCGAGGTAACGCGCCTTTTTGCGGGCAGCACGCGCCGTGGTTTCCGGACTTATACCGAGATTATCCTTCAAAATCTTTTTACCTATAAAGCCCGTCAATGGCAGCTTCGGGTGGATGGAAAAGAGATGACTGAAGACGCGTTTATGGTGGTGGTGGCCAACGGGCAGCAGTTTGGCTACAACTTTAAAATCGCTCCCGGTGCCGACTACACCGATGGTCTTTTTGACCTGGTCGTCGTGCGCCGCTTTCCCCATATCGCTGCGCCGTTTATTGCGCTGGATTCTTTGCTGGGCCGGATGCACCGCAATCCGTATGTGGAAACCCGGCAGGCACGCGAGATTGAAATTTCGCACCCGGAATTAAAGATTTTCCATACGGACGGCGATCCGTATTCCTGCGATGGCAAAGTGGTCTTCCGGATAGAGCCGCAAGCGCTGTCGGTTTTGTGTTAGCGCTTTTTCCGCCCCAACTTCGTTTTTGTGCGCAACGCGATTTTTCTTTTGGCTTTGATGGGGCTGCTGGCCTGCGGCGGGCGGCGGGCGGATTCCGGAAATAAAGCTGTTTTCCGGATCAATCTCTCCTCTGGCTCGCTCGAAAGCCTGGACCCCGCGTATGCCAAAGACCTTTACACCATCTGGACGGCGCACGCGATTTACAACACGCTGGTAGAGGTGGACAGTTCCGGAAATCTCCAACCCTCGCTGGCTACGCATTGGCAGGCTTCTGCTGATGGCAGGCGCTGGACTTTCACCCTGAGAAACGACGTTTTTTTTCAGGACAACAGCGTTTTTCCGGGTGGGAAAGGCCGGAAGATGACCGCCACCGACGTGGTCTATTCTTTTAACCGGATTCTGGACCCGGCCACGGCATCGTCGGGCGCGTGGATTTTCAACGACCGCGTGGATACGGCGCGGCCTTTTGAAGCCCCGGACGACAGCACGCTTATCATTCATCTGCAAAAACCGTTTGCGCCGCTTCCGGCCTTGCTTTCGATGGCCTATTGCGGGATTGTTCCCAAAGAAGTAAGCGAGAAATGGGGGAAAGATTTCCGGCGGCATCCGTGCGGCACGGGGCCGTTTCAGTTTGCGGCGTGGGAAGAAGGCAGCACCCTGATTCTACACCGCAACCCGAACTATTGGGAGACGGATAATTCCGGAAATCGCTTGCCGTATCTGGACGCGGTACAGTATTCTTTTTACGACAGCAAGGCCACCGAGTTTTTGTTGTTTTTGGGGGGAAAGCTGCATTTTGTAAACAATATCGACGGCTCTTTTAAAGACCTCGTGCTGCGCAAAGACGGTGTAGTAAAACCCGAATTCCGGAATCGGTTTCAACTGCGACAGGGCGGTTATCTGAACACCGAATATCTGGGGATTTTGGTGGATACCACAAATGAATTGCTGCAAGGTTCGGCGCTGCGCCACCGGCTGATGCGGCAGGCCATCGGCTACGCCATTGACCGCGAGCAGATTCGCCGGTACTTCCGGAATGGGCTGGTGGTAGCGGCCAATGGCGGCTTTATTCCGCCGGGGCTGCCGGGCGCTTCGTCGGGGCCGGAATGGGCGTTTTCCTACAATCCTCAAAAGGCAGCGCAGCTCTTAAAACAAGCCGGTTTTCCGGGAGGGAAAGGCTTGCCGCCGGTAACGGTGCAAACGCCGGATAACTACTTAGACATTGTGCAGTTTGTGTGCAACCAACTGGCGGAAGTGGGCATCCAAGCCAAGCCGGAGGTGATGCAGCCCAATATCCTGCGCCAACAGATGAGCCTTTCCAAGAGCCCGATGTTTCGCGCGCAGTGGATTGCCGATTATCCGGATGCGGAGACGTACCTGGCGTTTTTTTACAGCAAGTTGCCCGCACCGCCTAACTACACCCGTTTCAACAACCCGCAGTTCGACCGCTGGTATGAAACCGCCGTTACCCTGCCCGATTCGCAACGCTATGATTTATATCAAAAAATGGATTCTTTAGTGATAACCGAAGCGCCGGTGATTCCACTTTTCTATGACCGGCTAAACCATTTTTTGCAGAACAACGTGCAGGGATTCACCAGCGATCCGATGAATACCATTGATTTGCGGCGGGTGCGATTGAACTAAAATCCATTGCTTTTGTTAGGCCAGAAGGCCAGAATCTTTCACGGGCGTGCTTTCATTTCCGGCCTTCTTTTGATTTGACTTTATCTTGCCGCCCTAAATTACCCTTTTGAAGACTACTTTTTCCGATCTCGGGCTGATTCAGCCCTTGCTGCTGGCGCTGGACAAGGCCGGCTATTCCCACCCAACTCCTATTCAGGAAAAGGCCATTCCCGAAGCCCTGGCAGGCCGCGACGTGCTGGGCTGTGCTCAAACCGGCACCGGCAAAACGGCGGCCTTTGCGCTGCCCATCCTGCAACTTTTAGACGCCGAAGGGCCTTCGCGTCAAAAACCGCCCATCCGCTGCCTGATCCTCACGCCCACCCGCGAGCTGGCCATTCAGATTGAAGAAGGTTTCCGGGATTACGGCGCTTTTCTGCACCTGCGCCACGCCGTGATTTTCGGCGGTGTGAATCAGGCGTCGCAGGTAGCGGCGCTGAAACGCGGGGTGGATGTTTTGGTGGCCACACCCGGTCGTTTGCTGGATTTGATGGGTCAGGGTTTTATTTCGCTTTCAGACCTGCGCATTTTTGTGTTGGATGAGGCCGACCGGATGCTGGACATGGGCTTTATCCACGACGTAAAAAAGGTGATTCAAAAACTGCCCGCCAAGCGGCAGACCTTGTTTTTCTCCGCCACGATGCCTGCCCCGATTCAGCAACTGGCCGATACGATTCTGAAAAACCCGGTTTACATTGAAGTTACACCAGCCTCCACTACTGCAGAAACCATTGAGCAGTCGCTTTACTATGTGGACCGCGACAACAAGCCGGCCCTGCTGTTTTCCTTGCTGCGCGAAAAAGTAGGCGACCGCGTGTTGGTATTCACCCGCACCAAACATGGGGCGGATAAACTGGTGAAAGCTTTGCACAAAAACGGATTTACGGCGGCGGCCATCCACGGCAACAAGTCGCAAAACCAACGGCAGGCAGCGCTGGAAGGATTTAAGGCCCATAAAATTCAGGTGCTGGTGGCTACTGATATTGCGGCGCGCGGCATTGATATCGACCTGTTGCAGCACGTCATTAACTATGAAATCCCGAATATTCCGGAATCGTATGTGCACCGGATTGGGCGGGGCGGACGCGCCGGGGCACAGGGCTTTGCCTATTCGTTCAGCGATTTCGAAGAATCGGCCTATATCAAAGACATTCAGAAAGTAATTGGGCTGAAAATTCCGGTAGTAGAAAATCACCCCTACCCGATGAAAGACCTGACGATTCGGGAAAAGCCCAAGCAGCAGCCACGCCAGCAGCGGGCCCGCCCGGCGGGAGCAGCTCCCAAAGAAGGTTCTTCGCGCGGCCCTAGAAAGCGGCCGGAAGGCGCGAAGCGAGGCTAAGGTTTTCCGGGAGGAATCCCACCTGTCAGGTTTCAAAAACCTGACAGGTGGGATTCCCGCGTGAGGGATAGAGGCGGCACGAAGTAGAGCCGAAAGCCCGACCCGCACCCCGACGTAAGGAGGGGGAAGGGGCACGCCCAAATCTTGCCAATACGCATTTCGTCTTCTCTACTTTACTGACTCTGTATGAATGAAACGCAGTCAGTAGCGGCATTTGGTTCAAATCTCCCGGTGTGCAGCCAATCGCCCCGCCAAATCTTCGATATCCGCTCTCCGCGCCAGCTGCGAAACCCATTTCTCAGGAATGTTTTCCATCCCATACACCAATCCTGCAAGGCCGCCGGCCACCGCGCCGGTGGTGTCGGTGTCTTCGCCTAAGTTCACGGCTTTGAGAACGGCTTCCCGGAAGCTTTTAGTGGATAGCAAACACCAAATACTGGCTTCCAACGTGTGCAAAACGTAGCCGCTGCTGTGGATGTCGCGTTCGGGTAGGGCACTGATGTCGTCCACGAGCAAGCGGTTGAAAAGATGGATTTCGGTTTCCGGAACGCCTGATTGGACAAGGGTTTGGGGAAGGGCCTCCTGAAGTTTTTGGTAAGCCGAATAAGGCGTTTCGCCCGTTAAAAGCAAGCGCGCAAATTCCAAATAGTAAAAACACGCGATTACGGAGCGGATGTGACGGTGGGTCACCGCCGAAACCAACTGCGTGAGCCGAAACCGCTCCTCTACTGGCTTGTCTTTGATGTAGAAAAGCAACGGCAGAATGCGCATCAGCGAGCCATTGCCGTTTTCCCGCTCATCGGCCCCGCCGGCTTTTTCCGGCGCGATACCCGTTTCCAGCCGGTAAATGGCTTCGCGGGTGGTGATGCCAATGTCAAACACCTCGCCATGAGGCGTCCAGAAATTCTGGGTGTACCATTTCCGGAAATTTCCGGAAATTTTCTCCAAATCAAAGCCTTCGGTGAGGGCCTCGGCGAGGCAAAACGTCAGCGCGGCGTCATCTGACCAAGTACCGGGCGGTTGGTTGTGTGTGCCGTAACCGGTCATATCGGTTACGGGGCGGCGCGCCAGTCCGGCACGGCTTTCAAACTCCACCGGAACACCAAGGGCATCGCCAACGGCCAGACCGATAAGGGCATTTTTTACTGGATTGGAAGGCTTCAAAAGTGTTTTTAATTTTATTTTTCCGAAAAACAGATAGAGACGCCCCAATGGAGCGTCTCTACAGATGCTGTGCTTTCTCTCTAATTTATTTCACGAAAATAAACCGAAGCGTAACCCCGGCCCGCGTCGTGGTAATGGGGTAGGAGGAGGAAACATACGGAATGCTTTGGCGGCGATCGTAGAAGAAGCGCAGCGTCAATTGGTCGGAGATGATGTAATCAATGCTGGGCGAGATGCTGATCACCTTCTGGCCGCCGGTAAACTGCCGCACATTTTGCGACATGTAGGTGTTGGTTGCAATATCGTCGCGATAGCCCACATCCACTTTGATATTCAGGTCATTCTTCAGGCGGCGAATACCAAAAATGGGGAACGGTAGCTTCAGACCCCGCGCGCGGTAGCCGAGGCCGAAAACATATTCTGTACCCGACCGCTCGGCCACTTGGTAATCCACCAGACTCAGGCTTACCGTGCGGCTTTTCCGGAATTCCAACCGCGCCGTCAGGTTGTTTTTAAAGGCAACGTCAATGCCCAGCAGTGGTCCCAGTTGTTCGGAAATGGTGATATTCGGAACCTGGAAGAACGGAATAAAGTTGTTGCTGTTAGAGTCGATAAACGACGGAAAACCGAGGTTGTAAATATCCTGATACAGCAGCGACGATACAAAGGCGTTCATCGACAACGTACTGGTATAACCGTGCGTCAGCGAGGCGGTGTTGAGGAAGGAACTAACAGCCGGAATTTTGGTGAGGCCATTATAAGTAAGGCGCCAGTTGGGCAAGGGCAGGTAATTCCCAAATGGATTCTGATTGACCCGCGTTGCCCGGCCATCCACGAGCGGCACACTACCGGCGTCTTTTCCGGAATACGCCGCAATAAATGCCGGCACCAGCACATCCTGCGAGTAACGGGTATAGCCTTTGGCATACGCCGGGTCGTTCGGGTCGGTAAGGCCACCCACGTAAGGATTCAGGCCGCCCAGGCGGTTGGAAACGGTTACGCGGTTGGCCAGGAACCGTTCATAGGACGGCGACAAGTCGCGGCCTACCGGCTCAAACAGCGTGTTCAGGAAAATAGAAGAAACCGTAAAAGAGCCAGTGGTGTAGGGGTTGTTATGGGTAAACTCGCCCGTGCGGCCATAAAGGACATTGGTATCCTTAAAAATCTCGCTGTATTGCTTGCTGAAGGTGCTGGTCAGCGACAAATCAATCCGGAAATCCGGGAACGGCTCTACCTGCGTCGTCAGGTTGATATTGCGGCCAAACTGTTGCAGCAACTGCCCGTTAAAGAGCGAGTCGCGGCTGAGGAGTCCGGCACGGGCTTTCTGGTCCAGCCACTCATAGCCCGGCTGATAGCCAAAGGCAAAGTCAAAACCGGGTTGCATCGTCCGGGTGTTTACGCCCAAAACACGCGTGCTGTCCAGAAAGCCAGGAAGCACCGTGCCGCCGTTTTCGGTGTAGGAAATGGTGGTGCGTTTCACGGCGGTCAGCAAGCGACCGGCTACGCGAAGGGCGTCCGGAATTTCCGGATTGGCAGCGCGGCGCGCTTTCCGGGCGGCACGGCGGGCTGCGCGGGCGCGTTTTTTCTCGGCTTTGGCCTTTGCTTTTTCTTGCGCACGGGCCACTTTCCGCAGCGAATCTACCTGCTTATCAGCCATGCCGGAAATTACCACCGGCGCATTGTCGATAATCAGCACCGTGTCGGGTTGTCCTTTTTTACGGGTAATAGGTTCAGGCGCAATACCACTGCCGGCTGGGGGAACGTCGGGTTTTGGGGTTTCCGGTGCTTTCCCACGGTCGTCTTTGCGCTCCGGATTCCGGGAATCCTTGCCACCAGGTGCGTTTGGATTGCGTGGCTTGGGCAGGTTCACGGCCCGCAAAAAGCGTTGTTTATTATAGAGGTTGGTGAAATTCAGCTCGCCGTTTACCGTTTTGGTCTGCGTGTTGGCAATGGTATTTCCCAAATTGTAAGCCAGTCGCGAAGCTGCGGTCCAGGAATACGTGGTGCCATAGGAAAGCCGCAGCGTCATCCAATCGGTAATGGGCAGCTTGGCAAGTGGAACGTTGTAGGAAGCGTTCAGCGTTTGGGTGAAAAAGGTATTTCGGCCCAAATCTGCAATGCGTTCCCATAGCGTATCGCGTTTTTCTTTGGTATCGATGCGGCCATATGGCTCGTCAATGCGGCTGCTGTTGCTGGCGCTGTAGTCCACGGCCAGGGAGCGGGTCAGTTCCCAACGGGTGTTGTAGGTGCGCAGCCACGTAAAGTTTTTGTAGTAGGTAGGGTCCACTTTATAGCCATCGCCGCCCACCGTGCGCACCAGCGTTTCGTCGAAAGTCCGGGCCAGTTCTGTGCGGAAGCTAAAGCTCGCCGGAAGCGGGTTGAAGTTGAAATCTTTTATCAACAGCCACCACTTGCTTTTGCTTTTAATCAGATTTTTAAACGGCTCGATCGGTTTGGAGGCAACGGCATAGGTATAGCCCAAACCCAGTTTTTGGTTCACCAGCTCGTCTTTTTCGATGAGCGGATTGCGGCGGAATTGCTTGTTATAAGAATACGACGCGTCGAAATTGCGGGCGCTCCACGGCTTGGCTTTCTTGGCGGCTTTGGCTGGATTTCCGGTAATGCGGGCGTTGGAAATGTTGAAAGAGGTAATAGAAGTAAAATCCTGCGCAGCCTTGCGAATCGAATCGCGCTGATCCGCACTGCGAGCCGCCTCTATTTTATCTTTCAGCTTTACATCCAGATCATACGGATCATACTTCGGCGTACTGACGCTTTCGGAATATCCCACAAAAACCGGCAATTGTATGCCCCAGCTCTGCGGCATCAGCTTGCCCAGGTTCAGGTTGGTACTACCGTCATACTGATAAAAATTATCGCGGCGACGCTGGTTGATTTTCTGGTCAATATTGCCGTAGCCTTCGGTGTGCATGGAGCCCGCGAGGCGTACACTGCCCAAATCGGCCAGCTGAATGGCTACTTTTCCGGTAGCGGCGTAACCCGGATTTTCGTTTAAGCCGGTCGCGCGCAGTTCGTTAAACCACACTTCGGCGCACTTGGGCAATCCGTCGTCGCCCGGCGTGTTGGCGTCGGCCTTTGGGTTCAGGATGCCCAGCATCACCGTTTTGGCATCGCCGATATTGGGATTGCCTACCACTACAATCCGGCGACCGGAAGCATCGGTTTGGCTATACGGAATATAAGCCGGCAAGCCCTGATTGTTCCGTGTGGTTTTCACCTTTACCAGGTCATCCAGTGCCAGGTCGAGGCGGTTTTCCCCCGGCCAGATGTCATCGGCTGAGCGCGCGCCATCCGGAGTAATTTTCAGCGGAATCTGATACTCGTAGTAGTTATTTACGAAGTCGGAACCAATGCGGATAAATGCCCGTACATCGCCATCGCGCAGGGGCTGCTGTCCGCTGCGGCTTTCGCCGTGGATAAACATCCGCAGCCGTTCAAATTGCCGCATATCTACGCCCACCTCTTTAAAAGCCGCGCGGGCATCACCGTCTTTCAGATTGCACACCTGAAGCGAAAGGGCCTGCTCGTTGAGCGCGGCGGTTTGCCCATTAGAAACGGCGGCCTGCTGCCGGTCCACGCCTGGCGGAATCACATACGGAATGGGTTGGCGGGCGCTGTTTTCTTCCAGGCTCACGGAAGTAAGATTGAATTCCACCGTTTGCAAATCCACATCCGGAATGTTTTCGCCCGGCGACATGAGCGAAAAGTTATAGCGGCGCCATTGGTTGCGGCCCAGCTCCAGGCGGGCAAAGCGCAGAATCACGCTGTCTTCAAAGCCATTCAGGTAGAGCCGCATAAAACGGATGGACCGGAAATCGGAGATGCCACCCACCTTGTGTTGATACTCCCGGATGGGCACTTTGAACTGATACCAGGTTTCCGGCTCGGTGCTGCCGTTCGGCAGCTTCACGTTCGTAACCTGCTTGTTAACGATAAAATTCTGGCCGACTTCCATGCGCGGGTCGCCGGATGGAAACATATCAATGCGGTACTGGAAATAATCTTCCGCTTCGTTGAGCGTGTTGTCGCGGTTGATGTCTTCGCTTTCCGGAACGGTGGTGGCCGCAAACGAGTAGGCCGAAGATGCGTTGGTGATCGGCGAGTTGCCGTGCGGGTTGTTGAAGCGCTTGTAGCGGGTCAGTGCGCTGATGTTGGGGTCATCATAAGCTGCATCGCGGTAGTAGCGGTAATTGTCGGATGACGGATCATCATTCAGGGCGTTAACAATCGCCGGGTTGGAAACACGGGCCGCGAGGCGTTGCAGGAAATCCGCATAGAAGGTTTTTTCCTCTGCATCTTCCAATCCATCATAACCCACATCCTGCGCCGTACGAGCCGCCGGGTCGTTGTCGAAGGCGCGGGTGATCTGCTGCTGAAAGCGCGGCACATAGCCCCAGCGCGTCTGATCCAGCGCGGTGGTGTTTTTGGGATAGGTAATGCCGTTTTCAAAAAACTTCCGCCCATCTTTCAACACGTCTTCGCTCACGTTGCCGAGGTTGATGTACAAAGAGCCGCCCGTTCCGGTGGGGTTGTTGATGTAGGGATCCATCACCCAGAACTCCATAAACTCCACGTTGGAAGCTTCAAAATCAGAGTATTCGATGGCGCGTTGAATGCCACCCCAGCGGGTGCGCGGTGCATTCAGGGCACCGGTTGGGTCCACATCCAGCGTGTAGTTGTAGGGTCCGCGGTCTTTGGGGTAAAAACCCAAATCCAGTGTTGGCAGGGCGTTTTGAAGCGTAACGTTACTTGCCTGCGGAAACACCTCTTGGCGCTGAATCAACCGCACATAATGTTGGTTCGGGTCTTTCTTTACAAAGTCCGGAATGCCGTTGGTACCATCCACCAGGCTGGGTTCCAGGGTGTACCACGCCAGCCGGGCTCTTTTATAACCGGAGCTCAACGAGTCAAACAGTTTGGCTTCCGGAAAAAGCTCTACATCGTTGGCGTCGCGGGCATCTACCGGCACCGAAGCAAGACTCCAGGCCGTGGCCGGCGAGCGGAGGTCGTAAGCCGAGCGGGTGCCTTCAAAATCGTCAATGTAAACCGCCCCTTTCCCGCCGTCGAGCGCGTCAATCTGCTGCGGGTGGCCCGGCAACAAGGCCGCTACTTCTGCCGTCGCGTTGATGAAAGACGCCGCTGTGGTGCTGTAAACCGGGAGCTTGTCCAGCAGTCGGGTGATGCTTTGAGATTCGCTGGCGTAGGTCGCGTCCAGTCCCAGCACCGTGTTTTGAATGGGGTCTTCACCAAAGTTTACCTTTTGGGTGAAAGGCCGCTCGGTGAGGCGCATCGCCGTTCCACCCAGGGTCAGCTTGGGATTTACATAGTAATCCAGCCGCGCCCCCATAAAGTTTTGCTGCTGAAAACCAAAGGTGGCGTTGTCCTCATAATTGATACTGACCGGAATTCCGGAATTCAGGATGCCGGTGTTCAGGATTTTAATCCGCCCAATGCCGTAGTCAATCTGGTAATCCTGGTTTTCAACCAAACGCTGCCCACCTGCTGTAACGGATACCGAACCTTGCGGAATATTAAAGGCATTGAGGAAAATCTCCGACGACGATGCGCTTTTGTACGACCCGCGCATGATGTAGCGGTTGTTTTGCTGAAACTGCCGCGCAATCGTTTTGGTGGAATCGTAAAGGATGTTGTAGAGATACTTCCGTTCCAGCTGCGGCGCACCGGTAAAGGCCGGGGCCAGGTCGCGGCCAAACGGCTCCAATACCGGAAAAATGACCTTGCCTTGCTGCGGGTTGATGGTAATCCCTTCTACATAGTCAAAAATGCCGTCGGGTTGCGGGTCGTTCTGGTAGTTGAGTCGGTCGAGGTTCAGCAGTTGCAGCAAGAGCTTGCCTTCGCTCGGGCCTTCGGGCAGGTAGCGCAGTTCGCCGCCACCCGGGTTTTGATACAAAACATTAAACCGGAAATCTTCTTTCTGAAGGCCGAACCCGCCGAGGGCATACACGTTTTTCATCATCAAATCCCAAATGGGCAGATGCACACGCGGTGCCGTTCCTTTCAGCAATTTCAGAAACAACAACTTCTGGTTGGTGCTGTCGGGCGGAAGGTCTTCCGAGAATTCCCCTACCTGATAGGTCTTGCCGTTATAGGTATAGCGATACGCCACCGCCACGATATCGTCGGGGTTGGGCGTGGAGGTCAGGGAGATATAACCCAGCTGGGGGTTAAAGGAATATTCGCTGGGTTGGAGCTTGCGGGCCGTTACGCGCTGAAAATCTTCGCCTTCCTGCAAGCCCAACACGCCGGAAACGGTGTTGGTCGCCGTGCCCTGCGCCCGCGCACCCGGCTGCGATTGCAGCTCGCTATACAGTCTGTTAGAAGTATTGGCCGGCAGGTTGCGCACTGCCGCCGCTGCTGCCGGATCCTGCAAATCCAGCCGGTAGGGGGCGGCTTCGCCGAGGTCCATAAATGCCAAGAGGTCGCGCACATCAGTTACTGCGCCCGTGCGGTTCGTAACCCACACTTCAATCTTATTGATGGTAGTCTGGGAGCGGATAACCGGAAACTCGCGCAGCGCATTATTGTAGTTATCCCGGAAATACTGCGCCAGCAGGAAGTTTTTGTTTTCCTCGTAGTCGTCGGCCTTGATGGCAAACTGCTGGGTTTGTGCGCCGCCCTGCACCGTCATCGACGCCCGCTTGGATTTTTGCTGGCTCACGGCCGCCGTCACCCACAACTTACCAAACTGCAACTGCGTTTTCAACCCAAACAGGCTTTGCACGCCCTGCACCAGCGTCGAGCGCAGGGGAAAGGAGATATTACCGGCTTCCAGCTTTTTCAGAATCTCGTCTTCCTTGCCGGAATAATCTATTTTTTGCAGGTTCTGGTAGTCAAACTGCGCTTTGGTGTTGTTGGAAATGTTGAGCTTCAGCTTGTCGCCAATGGTGGCCAGCAGGCTGATGTTCATTTGCAGGTCAAAGTCAAAGACGCCGTATTTCTGTGCCCGCTGCACCAGCGTCGGGTTCTGGATGTTTTGCCAGTTGCCGCCAATGGTTACGTCCACGTTGCCCTGCGGGCGCACCTGAATGCCCGTGCCGCCGAAGATGCGGTCAAACAAGCCTTCGCGGTACATCTGCGGCAGCTGCGGCTTGGTGTTGAACAAGGAAAGCGCGTCGAGGCGGCGTTTCCAGTAGGATTGCTCGTCTAAGCGGGCCTGCTCCCGAACATATTCTTCGTAGGTCAGGTAAGTGGGGTTCCGGATGTATTGATCGCCTACTTTTTCCGACAGGTAGTAGCGTTTGGTTTCCGGGTCATAGTCCACCTCGCGGCGGATGTTGGGCGGGTCTTGCAGGTCGAAGGTTCCGGCACTGCCATCCTGAAGCGGCTCGCCGGTGTTGTCGCGGATGGGAAAACGCAGGGTTTCCGGCGTATCGTTGGGCGTGTAGTCGTAGTCTTCCGGCACGGGCACACGGGGGCCGCCGGGCACGCGCGCGCCGGCGTGGGCCAGAAAGCCCAGGGTGATAATCACCAACAAAAATCGTAAGCCGAAAGAGTGCTTTCCCTTCAATTATCCTGTTCTTGTTTCGGAGGTATGATACTTTTAGTCCCGGGGTGCAAAGAAAACCTTTTTTAAATATTTTTCAGGGCTTCTTTCAGGAGCGCTTCCACCGTCATGTCGGCGGCGCCATCCACTTTTTTTAGAGCGGCTTCGGCAGCGCTGCGCGCAATCCCCAGATTCACCAAAGCTAATAACGCATCATCGGCGGTGGTATTGTGCCAGCTGCCTTGGGTGGCGCCCAATGGATTTTCCATCGAAGGCAGGATTTTGCCTTTCAGCTCCAGCACCATGCGCTGCGCCGTTTTAGGGCCAATGCCTTTGATTTTGCCCAGGGCGATGTGGTCGCCGTTAGAGATAATCCGCCCCAAATCTTCGCTCGTAAGCGCCGAAAGGATGAGCCGGGCCGTAGCCGCGCCCACACCGGATACGCCAATGAGGTGACGAAACGTGGTGCGTTCCGCTTCGTCGGCAAAGCCGAAGAGCGTCCAGGCATCTTCCGCAATTTTGAGGTGAGTGTAGAGGCGGGCGGCTTCTAAGTGTTGAATTTTTTCGTGGGTATGCAGCGAGATATGCAGTTCATAGCCAATGCCGCCGGTGGTCAGGATGACGAGGGCGGGCGATTTATAAGTCAGGTTTCCCTCTAAGTAAGCAAACATTCTGGAGGCGCAAATATTTCCGGAAAAACGGTGCTGAATTTCCGGAAAGATACTGGCGAAAATACGGTTAAAAGTGTATTTGAAAACAGATTTAAAGGGGGGGTTGTTGAGCGGATTTTCAGGAAAGGAAAGTCATTTTATCTGTTGAGATTTCCCGCCTCCCGACCGGCGAAAGCGCCCACCTCCGTCGCCCGTACCTCCAAACCAACAGTTTTATTTTCCGGAAAACAAGCTTCCTGAAAACATCTTTTAAAGAGATTTAAAATACAGACGCCAACCGCAGACGCCTTATTCCGTCCGTTGCAGCCGCACCACCACTTCTGCGCGGCCACCCTTTTGCACCCGCACCTCCGCCGTGGCCGGCGCGTACCCTTCCTGCTCCAAGGCGATGTTATACACACCGCTCTTCAAGGACTGCATATAAAACCGACCTGCCGGGCCGGTCCGCTTCACCTTGTTGCCCGGCAAGAGCATGGCGCGCACCCCGGCCACTGGTGCCCCGGTGGCCGCATCCAGCACCTGCACCCGCAAGGCGCGGGGGCGGGTAGCCGCGTCTTTGATCTTGTGGGCCGCCCAGTATTCGGCATAAAATGCCGGAGCCGATGCCCGCACCAACTCGGTGCCGGGGTCCAGAAAAGTTGTCATCAAGGCTTTGCATTCGCCCAGCAGGCGGGCAATATCGGCGGTGGCCTGCATCTGGTCGGCCTCTGCTGCCTGCGGCCCACCGATATGGTCTCCAAAAGCAGCCATCTCTGCCGCAAAAGCCGCCAAAAAAGCCGCATCAATCCCAAAAGGCAGCAGCCCGGCTGCGCCAATATCGTTGGCCCAACCTTGAATGCGGCTCGCCATTCCCAGCAGCGCATTGTCCACCATCAGCCGGAGGCGCGATGGGGTCAGGGTGGCCTCGCGTGCCATTTCTGCATCGCCGCTGCCGAGGCTGCTCAGGCGCACAGCAGCGGCCAGCCGAAAGGAATAACTTTCTAAAGTGCGACGATGGAGTTTTTTCTGTGCTGTGGCCCCTTTAGTACCTGTGTCTTGCACCCCAAGCGCATCTTCCAGCATCCGCAAATGGGCCGAAAGCGCCGCTTTGGCCGTACCGAAAGCCGGAATGGCACTCCAGGCCGCTGCGTGTGCATCGCAAATGCCTTCCAAAGCACGATAACGATTGATTTGAGCAGATTGCCGGTGCGTCATAAAGAGAAATGTCTGTAAAAACGGCTTCTAAGCTACTTGTACTCAAAGATAAGAAGCCCTATAACAGCTCAAAAGTATTGTAATCTCTATTTCAGCTTGTGTAAGATATAATTTAAATTTTGTAAGATTATTTTTAGTTTTTGTAATTTAGAATTTAAGAATTGTAACTTGTTATTTAAGGATTGTAATTTATCATTTAAGAATTGTAATCCATTGTTTAAGAACTGTAGCTTATTATTTAAGAACCATAACTTATAATTTAAGGAGTGTAATATTTGTTCTAAGATTTGCAATCTGTGTTTTAACTCACCAGAAGGCCAAATGCCAGTCGCCGGGCGCTTTCCGCTGCTGAAAAGAAGAATAGTGGCAACAGCGCAAGCGGTGGCTTTTCATTCAATGAAGTGCATCTCGTTTTAGAGTGCTTGTTTTTCGGCTGCTTATCCTGGCTATAGCTTCATTTGCTTTAAAAGAGCGATAGGCTGCGGCCCTTCGAGACAAGCCTGCCCTTCGACAAGCTCAGGGTGACGCAGTCGCTGTCATCATTCACTGTTTAGAAGTCGAGTGTCGGGCTGAGCTTGTTGAGTGTCAGGCTGAGACCTTCGACAAGCTCAGGATGACAACCTGGTCGAAGCCCGCTTAAGCCGAGATGCACGTTCAATAGGGCAGCAGGACAGGCTACGAGTGGTAGGGGCATCCTTGCGCGCGCCTCTTGCTGTAGAGGAGCGCCTGGTGTGGTGCATAAAAAAAAGAGACGCGAGTCATCGCGTCTCTTTGGAGAATACATTTTTTAGAGCCTATCCTAAAAATAAAAGATTGCTACTGCTCCGCTACCATTCGGACGAAATCTTTGTCATCCTTGAAAGGATCTCATTAGCTTTTCCGCTAAGGAAGGAAGGTCAAAGGGATTCTTTACAGAATGACAAAGAAGATGTCCTATTTTCTGGATAGACTCTTGGGAAGTCCTATGGCCATTCTCTTACGACCAAAGATTTCCGGAAATCCAGCCGCTTCAAACTTTCTTTTAAAACCTTGGACATGCAAACTTGCTGTCCCGGAAATCTTTTTTATACCGCCCCTGATACAGGAGCGAAACCTCAAACGCGCCGCGCCCGCCGGTAGCCGTTTTGAGGGAAGAAAGCGTATAGTCGTAGGACGACGTAATCCGCACGCCGCCCCACTGATAGCCCACCACGCCCACCACTGCATCATCCCACCGGTGGAAAGCGCCGGTAATCACCGAGCCGGCCACCTCGTCGCCGCCTACCCGGAACTCGGCCAGGGTGCCATAAAGCCCTTCCCAGGCCGTTTGCTGCGTGGTGAAATACGCTGAAGGTGTCAGAATCACCGTGGGGCTGACGCGAATGATGGCTTCGGCGTTGCCCGTGGGCCGCAGGCCAATCTGGTAAGATGTGCTGTAAAACGTTTCGGTGGGCCGGTTCAGGTGGCCCACACTGCCGCCAATTTTGAGGTAAAAATTTTCGTTGGGGAAAAACGCGTAGTTCAGTCCCAGCCCAACATCTAAGTAGCTGGTCTGGCGCGTTTCTGCGGGCTCGCCGCTTTGGCGGGCATCGTCAAACATAAAGCCGTCCCACTGCTGGTCGAAGGTGAGCTTCGCAAAATCTACCTGCCGCTGCACCATGCCCGCCGAAGCGCCCAGCGAAAGCATATGCACCTGGCCCAGTTGCAGGTGATAGGCCACAAACAAATCGCCGCGCGTTTGCGCCAGTTGGCCCGCGCCCGCGCGGTCGCTCCAGAAGGCCCCGCCAATGCCCAGCCAGTTGTCGCCCTCAATGCCGCGCAGCAGTTGCGCTTCGCCAAAGGCCGAAATGGTGGTGTAAGGTACCGGGATAGAAGCCCACTGTTGCCGGTAGTGCACGCCGGCGCGGTAGCTGGCGTCGGGCAGCAGGGCCGTGTTGGCGGGATTGGCCAGCAGGGGCGCGTTCCAGTATTGGGAGAAATGAATGCCCTGCCCGTAAGTCGCTGCAAGCGAAAGGGATGCCAGAAGGGAAAGAAAGCTCTTTTTCATCAGCGCAGCAGGGTTATGTGGCCGTTTTTGCTTGTGGCCGTTCCGTCAATAAAAGAAACCGTCAGCGTGTAGGCATAGGCGTCGGCTTCCTGCGGCTGCCCGTTCCAGGTGCCGTCCCAGCCTTTCTGCGGGTCAGTGGTTTCAAAAAGAAGCTGTCCCCAGCGATTGTACACTCGAAACAGCACCGATTCAATGGCCGCACCGCGCACGTAAAGCACATCGTTTTTGCCATCGCCATTGGGCGAAAAAGCCGTGGGCACGTCGGCAGCAATGCGCACATCGGCCACTACCTCGCGGCACAGCGTATCGAGGCAACCGGCGTTGGAAACGGCTGTAAGGCAGGTTTTGTAGGTGCCGCTTTTTTTATAGAAATGCTCCGGGTCTTTGAGCGTTGAATTGCCGCCGTCGCCGAAAGCCCAGCGGTAGCGGTCGGCACTGGTCGAGAGGTTGATAAACCGGATGGGCAGGTTGGGCTCCGGAATGATGGGCTCAAAATCAAAATTGGCGATGGGCTGCGGCAGAATGGTAATCGCGCGGCGCGCCGTGTCGGCCCCATTGCAGGTGGACGGGTTGTCGGCGATGAGCGTAACGGTGTAGCGGCCTGCTTGCTGGTAGGCATGCGTGGGGGCAATTTGGGTGGACGTTTGCCCGTCGCCGAAATCCCACAGCAAGCCGGTGGCGTTGCCGGTCTGGCTTTGAAAAACAACACCGCCCGCCACATCCAGGCAAACCGAATCAGGCGCAGTAAATGCAGCGCTCACCGATTGCGAGCCCAGTGTAACGGTCTGTAAAAAGGTATCCGGCGAATTGCAGGCCACCGGGTTGGTTACGATAAGGCGGATGGTATAGGTGCCGCTGTCGGCATATTGGTGCGTCATGGGGTCGCGCGCGCCCGTCGTAACGCCGTCGCCAAAATCCCAGTTGTAGGTTGCGCTGCTGCCCACTACCGTTACGTTGTTGGCAAGGGAAACGGTATAAGGCGGGCACGGATTAGTAACCTGCGCAACGATATTTCCGGAAATGGCGTTGCTGTCCACGCGGATGGTGATGTAAGCGGTGTCGCGCTCGCGGCAGGCAACGGTATTGGAAGCCACAAGCCGCGCCGTGAAGGTGCCGGGGCGGGTGTAGGTGTGCTGCGGGTTGCGGGCGGTATCCACCGGACTGCCGTCGCCGAAATCCCACTGGAAAACCACCCCGTTTACCGAGTTGTTGGTAAACGTAACATCCAGCGGCGGACAGCCGCTGGTAGTGGGCGAGGCCGTAGCCACCGCCTGCACGGAGCCTAACTCAAACGCAATCTTGAGGGCCACGAGGTTGCAGTTGCGCGCCGATTGGTTGGTGGTGCTGTAAGCGCCCTGCGTGGTAGGGAAAGATGTCTGGGCGCAACCCGCGCAAATGGCCTGATACACCACGCCGTTCTTATCAAACCGGCTGGTGCCGCCGTCCACGTGTTCGTCGGTGCCAGACTGCCCGCGATAAGTACCATAGAGCAGCGACCCGGCGTTTTTGCTCAACACGATAAAGTAAAAATCCTGATCGTCGGTAGTGGGCTGGATGGCCCCCGGCGTAATAGGCATGTTGGTCATGGAAGACGCAAACGGATTAAAGCCAAAAAGCGACCCGCCCCAACCGCTGAGGTAAATATTGCCGCAGGTATCTACCAGAAAAGCCACCGGCGAGATGTTTGGACCGTTGGAAACGCCATTGCCAATTACCGTAGAAACAGGACTGGTTTGCAACAAGGGGTCCATCTGCATAATAAACTGTGTGGAGCCGGGGTTGCTATACACGCCGGGCGTTACCGGAAAAGTGCCGCCGAGCGTTTGGCCCATCAGGTAAATCTTGTTATCATAATCGGTCTGAAGTCCATACACCTGATCGTAGTTGCTGCGCCCGATAAAGCTGCCGTTCAGCGCCGGGTAGGTGCCGCTGTTCTGGAACCGCAACACAAAGCCATCGGCCCGCCCGCCGGCATACGCGCTTTGAAAACCGCCTGCCGGCATCGGGAAATCCACGCTGGCCGTGCCGCCGCCCACGTATAAAAACTGCTGCGCCGTATCGAGCGTGAGCACATAAGCGGCGTCATTTCCGGAACCGCCATAGTAGGTGCTCCATTCCAGCGCCGAGAGGGCATTGTCAAACTTGAAAATCACGGCATCCTGCGTTCCGGAAAGCGCTGTCTGACTGGCTTTGACGGTTGGAAAATCAGCGGACTGCGTATTGGCGGCTACGTAGATATTACCCGCTTTGTCGGCAATAATTTCGCTGCGGGCATCGTCGCCGTAGTTATACATCAGCGTGGAGCTGCCGGTAGGTGGTGTTGCCTGAATGTTTACCCCATCTCCTCCGGTGCCGCCGATAAACGTAGATCCCAGCAGCGCCGTTCCGGCAGGGTTCAGCTTGGTAACCACAAGGTCGGCCACGCCGTTAAACGTATTATCGTAGCTACCGGCCTGCACCGGATAATCGCTGGAATAGGTGCGTCCGGCGATAAAAAGATTTCCGGCACTGTCCACCACCATGCTGTGTGGCTGTTCGTTGTTGGTCCCGCCAATGTAAGTGCCGTAAATCAAGGCATTGCCGGCAGCGTTGAACTTGCTGATCGCCATGTCGCACGGGTAAGTGCTGTACAGGTTAGACATCCCGGTGTTGGTGGAGCCGCCGTCATAAGTGGCCTGAAAAGCACCGGTTGTGGTCGGGTAGGCTTCGCCCGGCGCCTGATTGACGATGCCGCCGGCATAGAAATTACCAAAATCGTCGTAGGTCGCCGTAAAGCCCCAGCTGTCGGCGGTTGCGCCGCTAAAGGTGGCAAAAACCACCGTTGGGTCAATAACGAGCGGCAGACTCTTGTCGTAGCCATTTGGGAACGAAAAAGAAACCAGATTTCCGGAAATATGGTAGTGGCAGCGCACCATTTTCCGGCCTGTGGAAGCCGTTTGCCAGGCCACCGGCGCGGTTTCGGTTACGTTTCCAAGGCTTGTTTTTACCCGCAAAGCCCCTTTTTTATCAATGCTGAGCCCATCTGTTCCGGAGTATTCCAGTTGAATGAGAGCGGGGTCGGCCCCGGCGGCGAGGTGAAAGGTGTATTTGAATTGCGCTTTCGAAAAACCGGCTTCCAGGTCGATATCCGGATACAGGTTTTTATACAAGATGCCTTCAGAGGGGTGGATGCTGCTTTTCCAGCGGCTGCTGTCGGCCCCCAGAAAGTAATTGTAGTAATGGGCGCTCGGCTCCTGCGGCTGAAGATGAACCCTTTTCTCCGCGCCCCGGAACTGCACCTTCCAGGCATGCGCGGGAACGGTTTCGGGTAAGGAGGCCGCGTCGTGCTTATGACCGTCGTGTGTTACTTTCGCCATAGAATACGTGAAAGCATCGGTCTCCAGGAAAACAGCGGTTCCGCGGTGCACCTTAGCACGGTAGCGAAAACCGCCGTCCCATTGCCCCCGGTTTTCCACAAACTCGCCTGCCGACTGGGCATGCATATTTCCGGAAAATAAAGAGAACAGCAGCAGACTTAAAAGCCTTAAAAGGTAAATGCGTCGTGCCATAAAAAGAGCCAATACGTACCGGAAAAGGTAAGCATAATTTCCGGAAAGCGGGGCAAAAAAATTGCCTGTTGCAGTTGCTGCAACAGGCAAAAGAGCATTTCCTGAAGGAAAAGCGCTACAGCGCTGCTTTAAAACTTAAGCGCGCTTTACGTTGATGGCATTCAGGCCTTTGCGACCTTCTTTGGTTTCATACGTTACGCGCTCGTTTTCGCGGATTTGGTCAACAACGCCGGTAGCGTGAACGAAAATGTCTTCGCTGCCGTCGTCTGGCTTAATAAAGCCGAAGCCCTTCTCTGTGTTGAAGAACTTTACTACACCTTCTTGCATGGTACTTTGGGATGATGGGGGTAATAAAAAAGAAATGAGCGCCGAAGGTAGGACATTCCCACATCTTCCAAAATGTTATTTTTTTAAAGAAAAAGACCTGCCCCAAAGTCCATAAACAAGCCCATACACCGAACGCCAAAAAGAAATATTATCCGTACCTTCGCGCCCGAATTCTAAAAATTCCGATTCCTAAAAAACATAACTCTTATGAGCGCAACAATTACTGCTGCCGACGTAAATAAGCTCCGCCAGACCACCGGCGCGGGCATGATGGACTGCCGCAAAGCCTTGGTGGAAAGCGAAGGCGATTTTGAAAAAGCGATTGACTACCTGCGCAAAAAAGGCCAGAAAGTAGCCGCCAACCGCTCCGACCGCGAAGCCAAAGAAGGCGTTGTGGTGGCCAAAGCATCTGCCGACGGCAAAACCGGCGTTGTGCTGCAGCTGTCTTCCGAAACTGATTTCGTTTCTAAAAACGCCGAGTTTATCGACTTTGCCAACCAGCTGACTGACATTGCCCTGGAAGGCGGCGTTTCTGACATCGAAGGCGTGAAAGCCCTTTCGATGGGCGGCGCGACCGTAGGCGACAAGCTGCTGGAAATGGTGGCCAAAATCGGCGAGAAGATCGACGTAGTGCGCTTCGAAAAAGTAGAGGCCGAAGCCGTTGTTCCTTACATCCACGGCAACTACCGCATTGGTGTGCTGGTGGGTATGAACGCGCCGGTTTCTGAAGAAGTAACCGCTGCCGGTCGCGACGTGGCCATGCAGATTGCTGCCATGAACCCACTGGGCCTCAACCACGAAAGCATCGACCCGGCTGTGGTGGAGCGCGAGCGCGGCATCGTGATGGAGCAAATGAAAACCGACCCCAAAATGGCCGGCAAGCCGGAAGAAATGATTTCGAAAGTAGCTGAAGGCAAGCTCAACGCGTTCTTTAAAGAAAATACGCTGATGGCGCAGGCATTCGTAAAAGACAGCGGCAAAAGCGTTGCCGACTACCTCAAAGGCGTTGGCAAAGACCTGACGGTTACGCAGTTTGTGCGCGTAGCCGTAGGTTAATTTCCCGGAAAAACATAGTTTCCAAAAGCCGGTCTTCTTTCCCAAAGAAGACCGGCTTTTTTGCTTTATAAAAATCTCAGCAAGAGAAGCATAGGCAACAGGAAAAATCCGAAAGCATTTCTTTAAAAGAACCTTTCAGGCCAGAGGCATTTTCTTTGGGTTACTTTTCCCTTTTAAACGGATAAACACGTGAGCATGTCTTTTACCGGACCGGACCCTTCCGCCGAACTGCTGAAAGCCATTGCCGCCGGCGACCGCCGCGCCACTGAAAGCCTTTACCGGCAGGCCTACCCGATGGTGGCCCACTGGGTAGGCACGCATGGCGGAACGGACGACGACGGTGCCGATGTTTTTCAGGAAGCGATGGTGGTGCTTTTCGGAAAAGCGCAAGACCCGGCCTTCCGGCTGACCTGCGCCCCGACGACCTACCTCTACTCCGTGGCGCGCAACCTGTGGCTGCGCCGCCTGCAGCAGCAAAGCCGCTATTCGGCGTTTGACGACGGATCGGAAAGCGGCGACGCAGACGGCAACACCACCGATTGGGCTTACGAGTCGGATGTGGATGGACACCAGGAGCGCGAGCGCCAGTTTGACCGGCTGGAAAGCGCACTGGAGCAAATTGGCGAGCCTTGCGCTTCGTTGTTACGGGCTTTTTATCACGAAGGCAAAAGCATGCAGGACATCAGTGCCGCGTCGGGCTATAGCAACGCCGACACGGCCAAAACGCAGAAGTATAAGTGCCTGAACCGGCTGAAAAAGCTGTTTTTTCAATCGGTTCAGGCTCCTCAAAAAGAAGTTTAAGTTTAGGAGAATAGCATCATGGAACCACAAGCACACCTCTGGGATATCGCGGAAAAATATGTAGCCGGTACGCTGACGGATGTAGAAAAAGTATCGCTTGCGATGAAGCGTAAGGAAGACCCCGCTTTTGCGCAGGCGTTTGACCATGCGGCCCATCTGCTGGGCACCATGCAAGCCAAATCCAAAACCGATGCGTTCCGGAAAACCCTGTCGGAAATTCATACGACGGCAGCCCAGGCGGCGGCGCACAAACCGCAGGCACCGCGCCGCACCTTACCGTTTAAAGTCAACTGGCGCACGGTAGCCGTAGCTGCTTCGGTGGCCGGGGTGATTTCGTTGGCTGGTGTTTTAAGCAATAACACCGGCAGCAAAGACGCCCGCTACCGGCAGCTGAGCCGCGAGATTGAAGCTGTAAAGCGTTCGCAAAACAACCTGGTGCAAACCCAGCAACAACTGCTTTCAGAGGTGAAATCGGCGCAGCATGCCGTGCCGTCGGCACCGGTGAACGCGACCGGGACGGCCTTTGCCCTCAACAATTCCGGCTATTTAATTACGGCCTACCACGTGGCCCAAGACGCCGATTCCCTTTACATCCAAACCCGGAAAGGCGAAAATTACAAAGCGTCGCTGCTGGCCTTTAACCCGCAGGCCGATGTGGCGGTGCTAAAAATTGAAGACAAAAGCTTTCGGTTTGCTGGTGGGGAAATTCCCTACACGTTTGCACCTAAAAAATCCGGACTGGGTGCGCGCATCTTTACCCTTGGTTTCCCGCAGGACGAAGTGGTGTACAGCGAAGGCTACGTAAGCGCTTTTAACGGCTACCGGGGCGACTCGGCGCAATACCGCCTGGAACTGCCCGCAGACCCCGGCGTGAGTGGTGCCCCGATTCTGGACGGCAGCGGCAACGTGGTGGGCATTGTAGCAGGCCGCAACAACGACCTCACCGGCGTTACGTATGCCGTGGGTTCTCCGGAACTGCTGCGGCTGTTGCGCTCCATGCCGAAAGACATTCGCCCGTCGCTGGGCACCGGCAACCACCTGAAAGGCCTCAGCCGTGAGCAACAACTGGACAAGTTGCAGGATTATACCTGCATTGTGCGGGTATATAAAAAATCGTAGAAAGGGGGGATTTCCGGAAAAAAGCCGCGCTGGGGAGCGTGGCTTTTTGTATTGGGCTGTATAGTCCGCAGCCGAAACCCAAATGCCTTTTAAGCCTGTGCGTTTCCCGGAAACCTTAGCAACCGCCGGTCTGACGGGGGGCTGCGAACTCGCTTCGGATGTGGCAGGTCTAAAAATTTCCCGGAAATCCAGCCTTGTTTTCCGGAAATTCTTGGGCAGAAAAGCTTTTGTGGACTGCCATTTGACAGGCGACCAGCTAAAAGCGGTAAGCCGGAACACTTTTTGAGCGCGCCGGGGGGTATCGCTTCCCAGTCGGCAAAAGCCAAACCTGCCGGTGGCGTAAATTTGCCTTCCCACCCCACACCTGCCTATACCGTGCATTTTGACAAAATAAAAAACAAAGGCCAGGCGCAACTTTTTGAGCGGCCCTGGATGGAATCTCTCACTAAAACGCACCCAGCTGTTATTTTTAGTATCTACCTGCCCGTGATTGCTGCGATGCTGTATTATGGCCATGCTTATCTGGGCGTATCGGTGTGGGCAGAAGCAGGCTGGTTTGCCGGTGGCGCGCTTTTCTGGAGTTTTTTCGAATACCTGATGCACCGCTATCTGTTTCATATGGCTGTGCATGGCAAGCGTGCCGAACGGTTTGTGTATACCATGCACGGCGTCCACCACGAGTATCCCCGCGATACCGAGCGTCTTTTTATGCCGCCGGTGCCCAGCCTGCTTATCGCGACGGTGCTTTTCCTGCTCTTCCGCCTGGCGCTGGGCGCTGCCGGTTTTGCGTTTTTTCCGGGATTTATGGTAGGCTATCTGGCATATGGGTCTATGCACTATGCCATCCATGCCTTTGCCCCACCGAAGTTTCTGAAAGCCCTCTGGCGCAACCATCATCTGCACCATTATAAAGAGCCGGAAAAAGGCTATGGTGTTTCCTCTGTCATCTGGGATCATGTTTTTGGCACGATGACGAAGAAAGAAGCCGCCAAAAAGACCGCTTAAGAGGATTGGTTTTTGAAATCAAAAGGCCCTGTGGAAACACAGGGCCTTTTTTATTTCCGGAAATTGGCATTGCGCAGCAAGATTTAAACAGCGATTGCGCTTAGCTCTGAATTATACCGCTTTAAGCTGAGTTGCCTGATATAGATGGTCGCTTCGCGACCTAATGTTTGTCAAGGATATATGGCCGGTTGTTTGAAAAAGTATGAGAGATCCTTTTCAAGGATAATAAAGAGTTTTTCCGGAACCTTTTTTGTCTTGCAAAATCCTCTTTTGTCTATCGTCTTTAATCTATCTCGTAAAGCGCGTGCTGTAAGTCTTCTGATTCCCCACCGCGTCGGTCGCCGTTAATTTCAGGTTGTAGGTTCCTTTGGGCAGGCGGTCGTCGAAAACATAGGTCCAGATGTCGCCGTGTTGTTCAAAGAGCAGCCATTTTCCGTCTGCTTCGCCGCGCACCGCCGCCACACTCGTGGTTTTGTCGGTGATTTTAAAACGCAGCAACCCACCGCCCGTTTTCACCGGCGTAATCACCGGCGCGACCGTATCGGCCACCAGCCAAAACGTGCCAAATGCTTTAGTGCTTCCCCGGTACCACCGCTCCGAATCCGAGGCGGCGGGCGTACCGCTTTCAGTCTTGCCATCATTGCGAATCAGGGCCAGTTTGGTGCGCTGCTCAAACGGAATCGGGCGATTGGGCTTGATCCAAACCGAAAGCGATGTGTGCAGCGGAATGTCGGGCCTGCCGATCTGAAAGGCCGCCGATAACGCACCGGCCTTCGGACTTTCCTGCACGGTTTCGCACACGCCATCGTAAAGCGCTGCCGCTGTGGCCGCCAGGCGCAGGTTGGGCGACTGATGGCTGATGGGTTTTCCCGCTACCCATTCCGGCATACAGGAAGCGGGCGTTTTTCCGGAATTTTTCACCCAGAAAGAATACCGGCTTTGCTGTCCGGCAGCATCTTCCCAGGTTCCTTCCACCGCCACCGGCGAAGCACCCAACGAGATAATTCCATCCTGCGGAGCGTCATAAATCCGCGTCAGGTTGTTACCCGGCAGCCGGAACATCAACTGCACCCACGGGCCGCCTTTTTGCTTTACACTGTAGTCGGCGTAGGCATGGAGATACCGCGTTTCGTCATAACCAATATCGTTCAGCGTGATGTTGCAAACCGGCGCTCCATTGGCAGAAAGCGAGTTGTGGAGCGGTGCCAACGTGTTTTCAGAGCCGTCGGCATAATCGTCGCCGTCAATGCCAATCCCCACACGACCGGCGGCTATCGCAATGGTATCGCCTCCTGCGGGTCGGTAGCTGCTTCCGGATTTTTGCAGCGCGATTTTCCGGGGCGGCGTTTGATAAATGCTGTTGTCGAGGTTGTAGAGATATAAATTCCGGAGTACCGGCGCGCGATTGTCCTGCGGCATCAGCCCAAACAATTGTGGATTTAAAGGGCGCTCGGTTTCGGTATTGCGGATTTCAAAGTGCAGGTGCGGCGCGGTAGAGCTGCCCGTGTTGCCGCTCCAGGCAATCTGTTGACCTTTCGCTACCGGAAAAACGCTTGCCGGAAGCACCGTATCCAGTTCCCAATTTTGATTCCGGTATTGAGCCGCCCGCGCCAACGTCTGAAGTGGCTTGGCAAAATCGTTCAGGTGGGCATAAACGGTGGTGTAGCCTTCGGGGTGTGTTACATACAAACAATGGCCAAAGCCGCCGGGTTTGAGGCTGATGCGCGACACATAACCCGCTGCCGCCGCATGTACCGGAAGATTTTCGACTCCGTTGGTTTTGATGTCGATACCGGAATGAAAGTGATTGGGGCGGCATTCGCCAAAGTTTCCGGCCAGTTTGATGGGAATGGCCAGCGGATTCCGGAACAGGTTTTGGGGATATTGAGCCATCACCGGAAAAGCCATCGCCATCCAGCAACCCAGAAAAAAAAGCCAGCCGTTTTTCATAGCTGCAAAGGTGCACTTTCGGCTGCTGGATTGTGTCTGGATTTTCGGAATTGAGAATGGGGTAGAGAAGCCCGAGTTGGGCGTCTTCGCGTACGCACTTTATCCTTTGTGCCAGATAGTTTGGGCGTGTCCCTTCGGGTCGGGCTTTCGGCACTCGCCCTGAGCTTGCCGAATGTCACCCTGAGCTTGTCGAAGGGTCTATCCCTCACGCAATTTTCCGGAAATTTCCGGCTTATTTACCGCTACAGACTCACATTAGGTCGCGAAGCGACCCTCGTAAAACGCTGTTGTCTTTGCTACAAACATCCGATCGCTCCGCGACCACCTGTGTAAAGGCTACTCAACTTAAAGCGGTATAAATCGCTCACCCCGGCACTACTTCCAGACTGCTCACGCCATTCCCCCGCTTGCGCACTACAATCTGCGTTGGAATCCGGTCTTTGAGCCGCTCGACGTGAGAGATAATACCGATGGTTTTGCCCCGCGCCTGAAGGTTTTCCAGCGTGTTGAGCGCGTCTTCCAAGGCGTCGCTGTCCAGGGAACCAAAGCCTTCATCAATAAAAAGCGAGTCGATCCGGGTTTTCTGCGACGCCATGTCGGAGAGGCCGAGGGCGAGGCCGAGGCTGACCAAAAACGTTTCGCCGCCGGAAAGCGAAGACGTTTCGCGCAGCGTGCCGCCAAGGTGCAGGTCTTCTACCTGCACGCCGAGATCGCGGGCATTGGTGGCGCGGCGGCGCAGCCGGTAGCGGTCGCTCAGTAATTTGAGGTGGTCGTTGGCGTGGGCCAGCACCATTTCCAGGGAAAGCGTTTGGGCAAAGCGGGCAAATTTATCGCCGTCAGCCGCGCCGATTTGGTCGTTGAGCATCCGCCAGCGGGCCGTTTCGGTTTGTTGCTGTCGCAGTTCGGTTAATTTTCCGGAAAGAACAGCTTCTTTTTCTTTGTTGGCAGCTAAAACCTGAGTAATGCGGCCTACTTCCTGTTGGAGCGCTTCTAATGTTTGTTGCAGGTCGGCGCGCAGGGTTTCCAACTCGGCTAGCGGACGCACGGCTGCCTCGCCTTCCAGGTGCGCTGCCAGTTCTTCCCGTTTTCCTTTCAACAAGGCCTCGGCCTGTACGCAGGCGTTGGTGAGGGAATGCACCTGGGTTTCCACAGTTTTGCGCTCCGGTCCGGAAATCAGTTGTTTTAAGGCAAGAGCAAAATCGTCCGGCAACCCGGCGGCTTGCAGCGCTTCGCGCAGCTCGGCGGTAAGGGCCACCGCTTCTTCCTGAAGGCGCTTTTGATTTTCTCCGTGCGTTTGCCAGGCTTGGTCGGCGAGGGCTTTTTGACGGGCCGCTTCGGTTTGCGCTTCGCGGGCGGCCTGCCAGCGTTGGTCAGCGGTTTGTGCGGCGGCCTTGAGGTGGGCGAGAAACGCGGTTGCCGAGTCAAAACCCGGCGGGAAGGCCTGCCGTATGTCTTCCAGAAGCGCGGCGCGTTCCTCCTGCTGCACAATCAATGCGGCTTCGGCGTGGGTGAGGGCGGCGGAAAGCTCTTCGCATTCGCGGTGTAGGCCCTGGAGTTGTTGCGCCAGGTCGGCAAGGCGGGCGTCGTCGGCGTAGGTGGCTTGCAGCTTTTGCTGGTAGGTGGCGGCGCGTCGGCGGAGCGTTTCCACAAAAGCTTTTTCGCCGTTGCGCGGACATTCCTCTTTCAACCGACCGGCGGTGAGGGTAAAATACTCCGCCAAGCGGCTGCCGTCGTTGCGCAACTCCTGACTGTCGGATTGCAGGCGGGCTAACTCCAGTTCTTCCTTGTGAAGCGCACCGGTGGTTTCGCCAATTTGCCCGCTGCCCGATTCCATGTCGCGGCGAATACGAATCACGCTTTCGCCTAAATCTTTTTCTTCGGCCAGCAACACCTGCACTTGCTTCCGAACGGCTTCCGGCAAGTAATCTTCTACGGCTGGATTTCCGGAAATTGGCGCGATTTCGCCCAGCAAATACAGCGTTTGACCCAGAATTTCTACCTCTTTCTCGCTTCTAGAAAGACCTTTTTGAAGCGTTTGAATTTCGCTCTGCTCCGTTTGCAACGTGCGCTGCATTCCGGAAAGGTCGCGGCCCGCGTAGGGGTGGTCGGGACTGCCGCAGAGGTCGCAGGGCTTGCCCGC
>JAEWBT010000050.1 GCA_023391015.1 Bacteroidota bacterium | reverse complement strand
AACACCAAGCGCAGTCAACTCAGAGGCTTTTACCAGGAACTGCGCCTGATTGCCACCATAAAGGTGATAGAAAATACCATCGTAAGAAGTAGCTGTTGTTGCGCCCGCACCAAGAGTAGCCAGGCCGCCTTTGTTCAGCGCCACAGAAAGCGTGCTGCTTTCACCCTCACAAATAGTTGCAGGCGTTCTTGTTACAGTAACCATTACGCCGTTCAGTGGCTCATCCTTATAAGAAGTTCCGGCAAGGCTGCGCGACAGGCCGGCTGCATCGGTGGCAGATACGTTCCAGGTCACGGTGCCATCAGAAGGCGTAACAGTAGGAATAATACCTTCCCAAGTGTTACCGCTCGTATTTGTCATGGTAACCGTCTGCACCGCGCCGCCGTTCACCTGATAGTTCAGTGTTACACTTGTAAGAGCCGAGCCACCTGATGCAATATCCACGGTTACGGTGCGGGCCACATTCGTACACTGAGTGCCAGAGGGCGTAATATTCAGGTTTGAAAGAACAGGTGCCGCTGTGGTAGCCATCACATAATAGTTACCAATAGTGGTAGCTGCAGGCACAGAGGAAGTAATATCCGTTGAAGTTATCGTGGCAACGGCTCCACCCACCAGCGAGTAAGCGCCAGTTTGCGTGGGGCCTGCCGCAATTACCTCGGCGCTGCCAGGAGCTGCGATGAGGCGAATCCGTGTATTGGTGAAGTTGGCTGCACCATTGGTGATTGAAGCCGCCCAGTAATGGTCCGTATTCAGAGTACCGATGGAAGCGCCTGCCGTACCACCGCTGTTGCCATCAAACACTTCCGCCTGAACGGTTACCGTACCACCAGCGTTGGTAGTCGGGTTCACCAGCACAAAGGGATTGTAGCTGCTTTTGCCAATCGGGAAAACATAAGTAGCCGCAGCCGTCATATTTGCAGGCAGCGTGAGCGCCAGCGGGCCTTTGATATGGCTTGTTGCCGTAGCACCTGTAATCGCTGTAGTGCTTGTGCCGGTAATAGTCAGCAGGTTGGTCGCACTCGTCGTGATATGACCGGCGCCTGCATTAATAACCAGTGCATCCACAAAGGCGGGGCTTGCAAACGTAACTCCATAAGTATTGATAACCGTAAGCGTGCTGACGCTCCGGCTTGTCGGAATACCGAATCCACTGATTCGGGCGGAAGGCTCCAGACCGTAGAAAACGTTATAAGTTCCGGCACCCAAATCCAGAACCGGGGCAACATCAAAGCTTCCCGCAGCCAGGGGTGTTCCTGTAGCGCCGTTACCAAACTGAAGTTGCGCGGGATTCGTTCCGCCGTTTCCAATGGTGAGTTTGGAACCACCGGTAACGTTACCGGTAAACATGTTCACACGCTGTGCGCGGAACTGATTGTTGTGCGTAATGTTCAGACCTGCGTCGTCAACACTGAGGGTACCCAGATTTCCGGAAAAACTGCCGGTGCCGGCGAAGGTCTGAGAAGTGGGCGTTGCAGCAGCGCCAAAATACAGCGTACCACCAGTTGGAACACCCACGATAGTACCATTATTGGTCATGATGCTACCTGCCTGAATAAAGAGTGGGTTGGTTGTGCCGCCTGCCGGATTGGTATAAAGCGTAGTGCCGCTGCCAATAGTTGTGTTACCGTTCACCCACAAACGACCTGCTCCGTTTGCAGGAGAAACAGAACCACCATTAACAGTCAGATTGCCATTAATAACTGCATCGCCGGTCGTTGCGCCCTGTAGCGCTCCGTTGGTCGTGTTCGTACCTGCTGTAACAACCACATTGCCATTGATAGTTACAAAACCGCTGGTAGTCAGCCGAAGCGTACCACTACCAGCGTTGGTAACAGTCAGGTTACCATTAATGGTACCACTTGTATTAAATAAGGGGAAAATTCCAGTCTGTCCCGGGTTATTCCATATGATGTTACCAAAGGTCTGCGTACTGTTTGCCGGAGCAGTAGTACCGCTTGTTACACCGGTAATATTCAGGTTGGAAGAGGTATTCCAGGTAGCAAGAGGGAACTGCGGCTGAAAAGTATTTACGTTGAGATTGAGCACAGAGCCGTTGGCAAAGACCAGTGAGGCAGTGCTGCTAGCAATCTGATTTGTGGCCGCGGTCTGTGTGAAATTGATTACGCCGTTGCTGCTCACTGTAACCACCGTTCCGGTACTACCGGTGGTGGTCAGCTTATTATTTGTGTTGCCCCCCAGGTTCAGCGTACCGTCAATCGTACCGGTATGATTACTGCCGGTGAAGGCAAAAGCCACTGGGGTGTTGGCGGCAGCATTCAGGTTGAGCGTACTACCGTTGGCGATCAGAAACTCATCGCCCGGCGCGCCGCTCAGCGTAATGGTACGCGTTGTCGTATTGTCAGAAACAAGCGTCAGGTTGGTACCGTCCGTTACGTGAAACTGCCCGATGGTGTGGCTTGGAACATCTACTGTGATGGTTACGTTGCCGCCGGGGTTGAAGCCGAGGCCATCCACAATCAGGATATCAGTAGCCTCAGGCGTTACACGGTTAGAACCACTTCCGTCCGGAGCGGTGTTCCAGTTAGAGGGCACCGACCATGGTGCCGGACTTACCTGTCCAATCCAGTAATAAGTGGTTGCACCGGTAGTCGCCTGATTGCCGGTAATTCCGGCGCTTGGAACGGCCTCCGCAATGGTCTGTATCTTATAATAATAGGTAGTACCTGCAGCAAGGCCGCTCTGAACAGAACTATAGGCCTGTCCGGTTCCGGTGCTTGTGGTCGAAGCAACGCTTGTTACTACTACCCCCTGCGTGAAGGCCGCATCGGTCGCACGGGTAATAATGAAGCTGCCTTCATCCGTACTGTTATCTAACCAGTTCACCGTAGTGGCGTTTGCACCTACTGCCGAGAAGGTCAGTGTTGTAGGGTCTGCCGGTGCAGTCGCCGGCGGTGTGAAGCGATAAACGCGGCGCTGCCCTGAAGACGGTGTGTGGATATTCGGAAAGTTGGTATTTACGGTAGCCGAATAGATATTAAAAGCACTGTAACTGACTGTATTCGTAGCGATATTTACACTTGCCAGTTGGTTAGTAGCCGTGCCTACCGAAAAGCCGGTTTGGTAGCCGGTACTATAGACCGCTTCACCTGCCGGCATACTGCCATACACGTATTCTACAATGCCAGAGGTTTCATAGAGCCGTACCTGAAAGGTATCGACGGCAGTATTACCACTCCAATAGCTGTTAGTAATCCATTGTATTACCAAGCAACGGTTAGGTGCACTGCCTACCACCCTGGAAAATACCCCGCCGCCATTGGCAGCGAGTGCAGTCCGGGAATCAGAAGAAAGTGCCGAAAATTTAGGTGCCGTTGCAGCACCGCCCGATGCTACATAAGTTGAGGTAGAGACAGCGGTTGAACCCAACTGCAGGATGTTGTTGGCAGAAGCAGAGAACTGCGTGTACTGGTTTCCCATAAAAATAAATGGAAAACCAATACTGACTACACCAGACGTTCCTTGGTCAGAGTTGTCTGCTACCAGCTGCGTTGCACCGCCAGCCACCGTCATGTTCACCGCATTCCCATTCGCATCCTGCGAAAGCGACCCGGTTGTGTTCGTCGTAAAGGCATAGTTCGCCGTGCTCTGGGCCTGAGCTGCCGTCGAACCTACCAATACAAGGGTTGCCAGGGCAACAAGTTTGGTAAAAAGTCTTTTCATAGAAAAGGGTAAAAAGGGTGTAATAAGTTGATTATGACTGTGTTGAATACGTCTCCGCCGGGCACACCTCGCCTTTTTTAACAAGGAGACAGACTGCCAAATTAAGACGGGTTTGAGATTATAAACGAGTCCTATAACGCAAAGGCTTTATTTTAACAATCATTTAACTTTAGTTAACACTGGGGTAACGTCTCAAACGACGTGAGAATCAACTACTTAGAAATCTTTGTTAATCGCTTGACAAGAATTCTATTTTTAAAATCGCTTCTTCACTTACATAACCAAAATACTACTGTTCACTTATTCATAAGTGTTAAAATAACCCTGTAAAAATATCCGGCTTCAAAGGTCTTTAAGCCCTTAATGGCGTGATTATTTTAAGTGCAAATCTTCTTTTTTCAAAAAATTCGTTACAGACCAAGCCTGGAATCTATACACGACAATGGCTGTTCTATACGGTCGAAATCGTTCCTACGAACTGCCCCATTGAATATCCGCGTTTCCTGAAAAGAATCCTGTCTTCCATCTTATTTGTTCCGGCTTTTGTTTAACGCCCCTCGAACAGCCGGTCTCAATGAAAATCAGAAGTGTTTTACCTCATCAGAAGCACGCCCTCCAAGATGATAATATACCCTGTCCATCTCTATATTTTCTGTTGCCTTTCATCTCCATTTTCCGGAAATACCACACAAAAAAGCCGCTGTGCTCCTTTATGAAACACAGCGGCAAACACAGCACCCAAGCAGCGCTAAATCTTCTAATAAACCACCACTTTCCGGTCTTCGCCCGAGCGCACCAGATACGGCCCATGTGCCAATCCGTCTAACTCCAGCATAACCTGCCCTTCCTGTGGATTTGCTGTCGTTATCAGCCCGCCTTGCAGATCATAAAGCGAAACCGGTCCGGCGCTTCTCACCAGCAAAAGACCTTCTTTTTCGGCATCCAGCTCCGCAGAAAAACCAACAGACGGTGCCAGCGTCTGCACCTGCGTGGTTTGCTGCCGCCCGTCTTTATAATTGGCAATAATGCGGTAATACCGGCGGTCTTCCGGCGCAGCATCGTAAAAAACATCCAGCACACCGGCTTCGGCATCTTCCAACGACTCCAAGTCAATGAAATGCTGTCCGTCTTCGCTGCCTTCAATAATCAGGTTTGTTACCTCCGCCGGGCGCGGCACATCCCAGGTCAGCAGTGCGCCATCCCCCACCCGCTCCGTTTCAAAAGCAATTACGGCCTCTTCGGCCACAGCTGCAGGCATTTCAGTCACTTCCGGGGTGGCGATAGCTGCGTTCGGCAGAGCAGGCATGCCCCAAAAGCTCCACAATGAAAGCAGTGGATGGTTAAAAACCCAGTTGTGAGCCCTTGCAGGAAAGGTTCCCAAAGCCACTAAAGCAAAGAGCAGGAATAATTTTTTAAGCATACCAGAAAAAAGCAGAAAGCCTTTATTTGATGGAATGCAAAATTATTATATGGCATCTAAACAAAATGGGGACAAGATGTTAGCACAGTGCTAAAGAAAAAAGTTCCTAATTTCCGGAAATCTGCCCTTATTTCCGGAAAAGCAAGAGCATTGGAGCGGCTAGAAGGCCTCTTTCCAAAACATGGTATTTAATACGTTTCGGGCTACATTTCGCCAGGAATACAAGTTATAGAAAGCAGCAGGTACCGCCACCGGAACCTGCGCCGCCGCAATAATATTAGCCATAAAACCGTCCCAGTCGCCATCCGCCGACACCCGCAACGCCGTGCCGCAAACCGTTTTTTCCAACCCCGCCGCGCCGCTTTCGCAACTCACCACCCGCTTGCCCCAAGCCAGCGCTTCCACGGCTTTGGTTTTGATACCGCCGCCCGTCAGTACGGGATTCAGCATCACATCGCAGGCCAGCAGGAAATCATCCAGCGAGGGCAGAAAGCCGGTGTAATGAATGCCTTTTTCCCGGAATTGCTGTTGCTGCGCTGCGGAAAGGCCTTTGCCGGCCACCAGCAATTCAAAAGGCTGGCCCGCTGCCTGCAAGCGTGGAACCACTTCAGTAATCAGATAATCCACCGCTTCGGCATTGGGCCGGTAATCCAGCGCGCCGAGGAAATACAACCACGGCACATCGGCGCGAATCCCCAAATGCGCTGCCAGCCGCTGACGGGCCGCCGGATCCGGCGGCGGGGTCGCCGCCAATGGGGTGCCATAAGGCGCTACATGGCACTTTTTTTCCGGAATGGCCCAGTGCTGCTGCGTCCAGCGGGCGTCTTCGGCGGTCACAAAAAAAGTTCCGGCAGCGTGCTGCACCGCCCATTTTTCATACCGCGCCAGCACTTTCCACCACGGCTTGCCCATCGTCCGGAACCGCTCCGACTCGATATTATGGCTGCGCAAATACCACGGTATTTTCAGCGTGTGGGCTACGGCATTTGCCGAAACGGCCATATATGGATGTTCGCAAAAAGCAGCTTTCGCACCGGTTTCGCGCCCCAGCTTCACGAGCGCATTCTGGTAGCGAAAAGGCAGATAACGCCCCGGACCGGCGCCGAAAATCTGGTGCAGATGAAAGGGCTCCGGCGCGTTGGGCGCGTTGGTGATCGTCCCGGCCAGGTGGTCTTCGCAAAAAAGGGCCAGATGCCGGTGCATCTCCGCAATGCCCAGGTGGCCGCCATTGGTGGGCGGCAAAAAAGGATACGGAACCAGCGAAAGAATCGGCGGGAAAGCGGTGGCCATGATTTTTTAGAAAGGCCTAAAGTTCCTTTTGGAAGGCCAGAAAAGCGATAAACGGGACGGGAAGTATCCATTCGTTCGATTTTAAAACGCCTCCGGGCCATTTACTTTTCCGGAAATTTCCGGAAATTTCCCGTTGTTTACGTCTCTCCCGAAGCCCTTCCGATGTCTGCTACACCCATTCATATTTCCCGAAAGAAAGCCGTTCACCCCATCGGCGAGCCCCTGCGCCGCTACCTGCAACGCTACGGCCGCGAAGTGGATTTGCCCATTACTTATGCCCAGCTGCGCGACTTTCAGGAAAGCCTGCCCGTAACCGACAAAAGCGGGAAAGACACGTTTTGGGAAACGGCCATCTACCCCTCCTATGCCGTGGACGCTATCCACGAAGGGTTGAAGAAAATCTACGCGATGCTGAAAGCAGGCGGCAATCTGGCGGTGCAAAAACACCTTTTCATTGAGCGGATCGACTACTGCACCTTCGGCAATACCCACCCGTTTCGCATCCGCATCGTGAACCGCTACAATGAGGTGTATGATTATTTTTATGTAAAAGTCGCCGACGCCTCGCGCGCCTACGGGCTGGAATTGGAAGACCTGCTGTCGCCCAATATCATCAACTTCCTGACCTCGCAGGACACGCTGATTGAAGAACACATTGCCGGCATTCCGGGAGACGTTTTTGCCCGCGAATACCTGACCCGCCCCGAGTTTAACCCCAAGCGCATTGCAAAAGACTTTGTGAAGTTCAACGAGCGCTGCCTGGTGCGCATCCTCGGCGACATGCGGGCCTACAATTTTGTGTTTGTTATCACCCCCGATTTCGACGATTACCAGTTTCGCATCCGCCCGGTGGATTTTGACCAGCAGTTTTACGAAGGCGACGTGAAGGTCTATCGGCCACAGTTTTTTAAGGAAAACTACCCTTTTGTAGAGCTGGCCTTAAAGCACTTCAACCCGCAGGTGATGGCCCAATACCAACAAGAAGAGCGCGCGATGATTGTGCAACGCATGCGCAGCGAACGCACCCGCCTTTTCGACCTGCGCGACGCCCTGCGGCAAGACGCGCCCGCCCCGCCCGAAAAAGTAGAAGCCCTTAAACATTCCCTCGCCCACCACTACAACGACCCTGCTTTTGAGGTCTGCACCTCCACGGCAGATGTGATTGAAAGAAGCCTGTGGCGGTTGCTGGGGAACAGGGATTAGGGGGCAGGAATGAGGAATTAGGAATTGTGTAGAGACAAGGCATACCTTGTCTCTACGGGTAGCCTGTTTTAAAATCCCGGATTTCGAACCTTGTTTTTTGATTTTTGTCTTTAATTTGTGCTAAAGGAACCTGCATTTCCGGAAAATCCATAAGCATCCGTTTCATCCGCGTTTCATTTTCACATTGAGTTATTGAGCCATTGAGGAATTTAAATCGTATTTTTAGAGAATGATGCGTTTGCTGTTCGCCGTCCTGGCGTTGTTCGTTTCTCAAAATCTTTTGGCTCAGCAAGACCGGCTTTCCGACGCGCTGCGCCTGCAAAACACCGGCGATTTGAAAGGCGCGAGCGTCCTTCTGGACAGCCTTTATCAATCGGCACCCGCCAACAGCGAGTATTACACCGCCTATTTCCGGAACTTGCTTCAAACCAAAGACTATAAAAAAGCAGAGAAAATTGCCGAGGCACGCCGCGACCGCGAAAAAGGGTCGCCCCTGCCGTTTGTAGACATGGGCGTGGTGATGCAGCAAAGCGGAAAAGAAAAAAAGGCCGAGGAAATCTGGGAAGAAGCGCTTCGTTTCGTCAATGGCGACGACCTGCTGACCAACAACCTGGCCACCGCTTTCAGTGCCGCCGGGCAAGACGCGTGGGCGCTGAAGGTGTATGAAAAAGCAGCAGAAATCATTCAAAACAAAGTGATTTATGCCCCGGCCATGGCGCGCCTCTATGCCAAAACCGGCAACACCGAAGCCGCTATCAATTCCACGCTCGACGCCTCGCCGATGCAGATGCGCCCCGCCGAAGACATTAAAGCCTCTTTGCTGGAAATCCTCGGTACCGACGCTTCTAAAACCGGAATTGCGACCAAAGCCGTTATCAAGCGCGTACAGGCCGACCCCGGAAATCTGCTCTACGCCGATATTTTGTTGTGGCTCTACACCCGCCGCGACGATTGGGAAGGGGCGCTGTTGCAGGTGCGCGCGCTGGACGAGCGCGGACAGGAGGGTGGCCGGCGCTTGCTGGAATTTGCCCGCACGGCCCGCGCCGAAGGCCAATACGACGTGGCCTACGAAGCCCTCGGCATGGCCACCGAAACCGCCAACCCCGCGATGCAGAACTACGCCGCTGCCGAGCGTTTACGCACCGGCATGGAAAAGCTTTCTTCACAACCCGTTCCGGAAAAAGCCTTTGCCGATACCCTCGCCGGCGAGTTTGACCGCTACTTCGCCCAGCACCCGCAGGACGTCCAGCCCGGCACGGTGCGCGACCGCGCCACCCTCGAAGCCCGATATCGTGGCAACGTTCCCAAAGCCATTTCTACCCTGGAAAAAGCCCTTACTACCGGTAGTTTGCCCCGGCAGGAAGCGGGCGCAGCGCGGCTGGACCTTGGCGATTACCAGCTTTTAGAAGGGAAAGTATGGGACGCTACCCTGACGTACAGCCAGGTGGACAAAGCGTTTCGGGAAGATGCGTTGGGGGAAGAAGCCCGTTTCCGGAACGCCAAGCTGGCCTGGTATCGCGGCGATTTTGACTGGGCGCAAGGGCAGCTTTCAGTCTTAAAGGCTTCTACCTCGGAATTGATTGCCAACGACGCGCTGGCCCTCTCCGTTTTAATTACCGAAAACACACCGCCCGACTCCAACTACGAGCCGCTCCGCCGTTTTGCTGCCGCCGACTTGTTGCTGTTTCAAAACCAGTTGCAAGCTGCTGGCACGCTGTTGGATTCCGTGGCCACCGCCTTTCCGAAAAGCGATTTGCAGGATGATATTCTTTTGAAACGCAGCGCGATCCTGGTGCGCCAGCAACGCTACGAAGAAGCGCTCGCCCAACTGGAAAAAATCGTGAAAGATTACGGCACCGACGTGCTGGCCGACGACGCCCTTTACCAACAAGGGCTTATTTACGAAGTGTATCTAAAGCAACCCTACAAGGCGAAAGAAGCCTTTGAGCGCCTGTTGGTGGATTATCCGGGAAGCACTTTGGCTGCCGAGGCCCGCAAGCGGGTAAGCGCGTTGTAAAATTTTCCGGAAATAAGCTTGGATTTCCGGAACATAGTTAGCCTCTGGCGCGAGTGTTAGCGAAGCGACACTCGTGTCAAGAGGAGCGGGCAGTCTCTGACTGCCCCTTTAGCCAGTCGGAGACTGGCAGCTAGATACACACGGGAGCCGCTTCGCGAACTCCCGCGCGAGGATTCGCCCACCCGTTTTTAAATCTCAAAAACCTTTTCTACTTTGTCTGCCTAACACAACCAAAAAGCGTTCTATATGCAGTGGCCACGGCGCGAGGCAGGGTTCTGGGAAGAGCTTCCGGTATTCCGGCTGCTGTTGCCGTTTGTGGCCGGTATTGCCCTTTATGATGCGTTTCCGCAAAAGCTTTCGCCGGCTGTTGCGCTCGGCGTAGCGGTTGGGCTCTTAGTTGTGTTGGTTGGCCTGGCCCGCGTCCGGAAACTGGGTAACGCCTACCTTGCCCTGCGCTTCGGGACGCTGGGTATTTTTCTGGGCATTACCGGCTACGGCCTTTCGGCAGCAGCAGACGTCCGCAACCGCGCAGATTGGGTTGGAAATCTTTCAAAAAACACGGGCGCTTTAATTCTGGCCGTCACCGCTCCGCCCAAACCCACGCCTAAAACCTGGCGGCTGGAAACGGTTGCCCTCACCCATTTTGACTCGCTGCAAAGCCGGCCAGTTTCCGGAAAAGTGCTGCTCACGGTGTTCAAAAACGACGATTCCATTTGCCGCTTGGGCGTCGGC
>JAEWBT010000004.1 GCA_023391015.1 Bacteroidota bacterium | reverse complement strand
TTTGTGGGCAGCCGCTCTCTGAGTTTTTAAGCGGTCTGTTTAAGACAGATAGCTTAGTGCTTGACCTGGAGTCGGCGCAGCGCGATGGCACCGCCTTCCAGCTCAATGCGAACCAGATAGGTTCCGGAAGCAAGGTTGCTCACATCCAGGCGCTGGGTAGAAGCACCGGTTGCTTTCACTTCGCTCACCAAAGCACCGGCCACATCGAGGATGCGGATGGTCTTCATGGCTTGCGCAGCCGTGTTTTCAACCGTTACAAAATCAGCTGCCGGGTTTGGATAGAGGCTCACCTGACCGTCCAGATTCACATTGGCCACACCTGTGGTCACCGTAATGGTGGTGCTCACACTGTCCATTCCGCAGTTGTTCACTGCATAGAAAGTAACAGTGTAGGTACCGTTGGAGGTATAGGTGTGGGTGGCTGTGCGGGCCGTGTCTGCTGCACCGTCGCCGAAGCGCCAGCCGTAGCTGGAAGCGTTCTGCATACCTGTTACCGAGAAGGTGTAGGTCGGCGACTGATTATTGACCGAGATGGTACCGGCGGTTGGCAATGGCGTTACACCCACCTGGATGGTGTCGTAACCCGTACAACCATTAGCCATCACCGCTACCGAGTAAGAACCGGCAGCAGAAACGGTTACCGCCTGGGTGTTGGCACCGGTGCTCCACAGGTAAGTGGCACCGATGTTACCGGCGTTCAGGGTAATGGAGGAACCGGTACAGAAGGTGGTGTCGTTGCCCAGAGCTACCACCGGAATCGGATTAACCGTTACCTGGATGGTGTCAAAGCCACTGCAACCGTTATCCATCACATTCACTGCATAGAAGCCGCTGGCCGCCGGGCTCACCGTAATGGAGGAGGTGGTAGCACCGTTGCTCCACATGTAGGTAGCGTTGGCCCCTTGGGTACCGGCAGAAAGGGTCAGGGAAGAACCGGCACAAATGGCGGTATCATTACCCAGATTCACCACCGGACGTGGGTTTACGGTTACGTTGATGGTATCGCGACCGATACAACCACCGGCGTTGGTTACCGCTACCGAGTAAGTACCGGAAGCCGCTACAGTGATGGCTTGGGTGTTGGCACCAGTGCTCCACATGTAGGTGGTACCGGTGGCCTGATTGCCCGCGTCCAGGGTCAGGGCGCCGCCCACACAGAAGGCCGTGTCATTGCCCAGGGCTACCACTGGGGCGGTGCCTGTGGTAACGTTGATGGTATCACGACCGATGCAACCGCTGCCATTGGTAACGGTTACCGAGTAGGAACCGGCCGTAGCAACGGAGAGGGTCTGGGAGGTAGCACCCGTGCTCCACAAGTAGGTAGCGTTGGGTCCCTGGGTACCGGCGTCCAGAGTAAGGGAGTTACCCGAGCAGATCGATACGTCCGGACCGAGGGCCACTACCGGCACTGGGTTTACGGTTACGGTGATGGTGTCACGACCGGTGCAGCCCGCAGCGTTGGTAACAGCTACTGAGTAGGTACCGGAAGTGGTCACATCGATAGATTGGATGGTAGCGCCAGTGCTCCACAGGTAGGTGGAACCGGCGTTACCGGCATCGAGGTTGAGGTAATTACCTGCGCAGAAGGCGGTGTCATTACCCAGGTTCACTACTGGTGCGGTACAAGGGGCACCGCTGGTCTGGAACACGTAAGGCGTGGACCAGGCGCTGGTGTCGCCTTGGGCGCAGATGCTGCGTACATACACCGTATCGGTGCTGGAGGTAGCCAGACCGGAAACGGTAGCTGAGGTAGCGGTGGTGGTGTTGGTAACAACTACGCTGCCGGAGCGTACCAGGTACTCATAGCCCAGAGCAGGTGCCGGGGTTGGAGCGGTCCAGCTGATCACTGCACTGTTGGCAGTAATCGAAGAAGCTGTTACACCTGTTGGTGCAGCACAAACTGTGGTGGTGGCCGCTGTAATGGCTACATCATCAATGTAGAGATTGTACTGGTCAGGATCCGAGAACACGTGCCAGCCAAAGTAAGCCGGTCCGGTAGTGGTCGGCGTGTAGTTCACGGTTACCGTTTGGTAAGTCGTGTTGGTAGCGTTGGTCTCAGACCACAAAGCTGTACCCGTCATGGAGGCAGCAGTCGCTGTACCGCCAACTTTAACTTCCAGTTTTTCCGGATAGGTAGCGCTCTGTACGCGATACTTAAAGGTGATCTCGTAAGCCGAACCGCTGGTCAGGTTGATACCAGGGGTAAACCACCAATCGTCGGCAGCGCTGCTGCTATTGTAACTATACTGCAGTGCGTTAGGAGTGCTGCTGGCGTTACCATTATAGGTTTTCCAGGTGTAGCTGTCGGTGTTCACGTCTTCAACTACAGTACAGTTCGGGATCGCCGGAGCGGTTACCCCGTCAAAGTTCTGCATGTAAGGAACGCTTACCAGACCACAGGCCGTGTTGAAAGCAACAGCTGGTGTCCAGGCACTGGTGTCACCTGCGCCGCAGATGCTGCGCACATATACGCTATAGGACATTGCAGCAGAGAGACCCGTAACATTAGCGCTGGTTGTGGTTGTGTTACCAGAAGCAGCCAGGCCGGTGCTGCCGGAACCGGCCGCCCCGGAAGCACGCACTTCATACTCATAACCGCCATTCGGAGCAGAGGTAGAAGCCGTCCAGTTCAGCGTAGCGCCAGTGGTAGTAATTGCAGATACTACAGGTGACACTGGTGGCAAGCAGGAAGGCACATCGGCTACTTCAAAGCTGTCCAGCAGGACTTCGTCATAGAAGTTGTTAGACAGCGTCTTATCCACGCTAAAGCGGAATTGGGCGTTGGTCACACCGGCAAAAGCAGCAGGCAGAGAGATGCTCTCCGTACGCCAAACAGTAGCATTGCTGGTGTCGTTAAACAGGCTTACCCAAGTGGTGCCATCGTAGCCTTCCACCATCAGATTGTTGTTGGTGCGACCGGCAGTTGGGTCCGTGTTGTTTTTAAACCAATCAAACTTCACCATTGGTGTACCCAGCGACGACAGGTCAATGATTGGCGAAGTCAGCGTTACAACAGCCGTTTGCGGCGAGGAGGCGTCAATCCAGGCGTAAGTACCTGCTGCGCGTCCGTTAGATGCCGGACCGTAATCAGGCTGTCCATTGGAGTTGTTGAATTTCCACAACAGGTTCGCAGTGGTGCTGCTGATGGAGTTGGAGTTCGTCCAGCAGTTGGGCAGAGAACCCGTATTAAACCCTTGGGCATACGGGGCCGTAATTGTTGCACAGGCAGTTGTAAAGGTGCTGGCAACAGTGAAAGCACTCGTATCACCTGCGCTGCAAATAGCGCGAACATAAATGCTATAGGTAGTAGCAGGTGTCAAACCTGTTGCGTTAGCGCTGGTTGTGGTTGTGTTGCCGGAATCGGCCAGACCGGTAGCACCGGAACCGGCAGCGCCCGAAGAACGCACTTCATACTCATAACCGCCATTCGGAGCAGAAGCCGAAGCCGTCCAGTTCAAAGTAGCACTATTGGCTGTAACAGCAGAAGCTGCTACGCCGGTAGGAACCACGCAGGTAGGAGTTACATCAAGAGAGAAGTCATCAAAGCCCAGATAATAAGGAACACCATTGCCATTAACCTGAATACCAAAATAATACACACCGCTGGTCGTTGGCACGAAGGTGCGCGTCTCTTGGGTATAAGTACCGTTTGAGGTAGTGGTCGACTGGGTAACGAAAGGATTACCTAGGATAGTAGCACCTGTAAAATCCTGATTAGTATTCACCCCTACAACACCGTCCCAGCCACTGTAAGTATCACCCGCCCAATAGAAAGTGAAATCATAGCTGGTGCCAGCGGTCAGCTGGAAGCCTGGCGTCATGATCACATCATTGGTGGCACTCCATTGCACCGTCAGGTAGCGGCTGCCGTTGCGTGGATCGTTGTAAGAAGTCCAGGCCGCGTCAGAAGAGCGCCAGGTACCATTAGTAACGTCCACCTTTTTCCAGCAGTTAGGGAAATTATTCAGTCCGGTAGTGGTTACGCTTTCAATACCATCGCTCCATGGAAGGGTGGTAATCGGAACACAAGTAGTGGTAAAGGAACCGCTGGGAGTCCAGGCACTGGTATCGCCTGCACCACAAACACTACGAACATAAGCAGTGTAAGTTGTAACCGGAGTAAGGCTGGTGAGGTTCGCCGAAGTGGAACCAGCAGCTGTATTTCCGGAACCAGCCAGACCGGTAGCGCCGGAACCGGCAGCACCGGAGGTACGTACCTCATACTCATAACCACCAGCCGGAGCCGTAGCCGGAGCCGTCCAGCTCAGCGTAGCACTGTTGGATGTAAGATTGGTAACATTCGGCATGATAGGCGCAAAGCACGAAGGCGCATCCTCAATAGCAAAGCTGTCGAGCAACACTTCGTCCTCATAATCCATAGACAACGACTGATCCACGGTAAAGCGGAACTGCGCGTTGGAAACACCGATAAAAGAAGTTGGAAGCGTGATTCCTACTGTCCGCCATGTAGCAAAATTGCTGGTATCGTTCATCAGTGTTACCCAGCTGGTGCCATCATAACCCTCTACCATCAGATTGTTGTTCATCGACGGGCTGGGGTTATTCTTAAACCAGTCAAATTTCAGGTAAGGATCTGCCAGACCCGAAAGGTCAAAAATGGGCGATGTCAGCGTAGCCGTTGCCGTGTATGGATAGAAAGGCTGCAACATGGCAAAGTTGCCTACTGTCCGACCATTGTTGGCCGCGCCATAATATGGTGTTGCGTTAAACTGCCACAGTTCGTAATAATTAGCGCTGCCGATAGAGTTGCTATTGGTCCAGCAGCCCGGTTGCGTTCCGCTGTTGAAGTTTTCGTAGTACGGTGCTGTGTAAGGCAAACACGCAGTCGTAAAAGAACCGGCGGAAACCCATGCGCTGGAATCACCTGCACCGCAAACGCTGCGAACGTAAGCCGTATAAGCCGTTACAGGTGTAAGGAAGGTAGCGTTTGCAGAAGTGGCACCACCAGCTGTAATGCCAGATTCGTCCAGACCGGTAGCACCAGAACCGGGAGCACCGGAAGAGCGAATCTCATACTCATAACCGCCATTCGGAGCTGAAACAGAAGCCGTCCAGTTGAGCGTCGCACCTGAAGAAGTAACTGCCGTTACAGATGCAGCTGTAGGCGGCAAACAGGTAGGCGCTTCCATTACATAGAAGCTGTCGACCAGGACTTCATCATAGAAATTGTTGGACAGGGTTTTATCCACACTAAAGCGGAATTGGGCATCCGTTACACCCGCAAAAGAAGCCGGAAGGGTAATCCGCTCTGTGCGCCAAGCATTTTGGTTGCTGGTGTCGTTGAACAACTGAACCCAGGCTGTACCATCATAGCCTTCCACCAACAGGTTGTTGTTGGCGCGGCCAGCAGTTGGATCTGTGTTGTTCTTAAACCAGTCAAACTGGATATAAGGGGTTCCCAATGTAGAAAGGTCCAACACCGGCGAAGTCATCGTTACAACAGCCGTTTGCGGCGAGGAGGCGTCTAACCAGGCGTAAGTACCTGCTGCGCGTCCATTGGTAGCCGGACCATAATCAGGCTGGCCATTGGAGTTGTTGAACTTCCAGAACAGGTTTGCGTCAGTGGTACTGCCAATGGAGTTGCTGTTAGACCAGCAAGACGGAAGGCTACCAGTGTTAAAGCCCTCTGCATACGGCGCAGGCAGGGAAAGACAGTTGGTTGTAAAAGTGCCTCTCGAAGACCAGGCGCTGGTATCGCCGGGGCCGCAAATGGCCCGAACCCACCAGTTGTAACCCGTAGAGTTCATCAGACCGGTAAGCGTGTAGGGATTGCTGACAACGCCCGTCCGGAAGTTGTTGGCAGAACCCAGTGTAGCACTGGTACCATACTCAATCTCGAAGTCGGTAGAAGTGCTGGTCCAGGCCAGGGTGGCATCTGTGGTAGTAATACCGGAAACCGCTAGCGTTGTTGGCGCAGGGCAAGTTCCAATACTGAAGGTGCCCGGACAAGGGCTCTGCGGAGAAGGCCAGGTGTCGAACATCAGATAGTACGTCGTCCCGGCCGTTACCGTTACCGTCAGCGTTTTGGTGAGTGCCGAGCTGGTAACATTCCCAACACAGTTGGTACCTGCGGTCGTCGGACACCCGTCGAAAACGAAAATGCCCACATAAGTGGTGGAGGGCGATCCATTATAGGAAATCTCTACCGACCCGCTGTTTACGGGCGTAAACGTGTAGAGCGCTTCGTTACCGCCATAGTAAAGGGTACTACCACATGACATCGTTATGTTGGACGACGTGATGTCATTACTGGTACCACAAACTACGGTCTGATTCGACACCGGCAACGAAGCGATGGGTATCGCATTCGGACAGGTCGTCGCGTCGGCTCGTGCTGCCGCAAACAGCAGGGCCATAGAGGCCCCGAGCGTTCTGAGTACTTTTCTAAGTCTCATAATAAAAAAAATAATGCCTACTCGTTTTTAACGGGCTTTCGGCTTACCCCCGTTGGTTAAAGAAAAAGCGAAGCAGTAGAAACCCAACCTTTTGCCAAATTTTGGCCGTCGGGAGGCTGAAAGTAGTGAAAATTTTAGATAACTTTCCAAAAACGGCAACATATTTTTTTGGCGCGTCTTTTGTAGAGTGTCCAAATGTATTGAAAATCAGAAACTTTTGTATGTATAAAATTTCAACTATGGTTAAGTGTGTTTTGAGGAAAGTGGCTAATATAAATTGTAGAATTATATTTGGTCCGGGCATCTATGCTTTTTGCTAAAAAGAAACTGTCAGCCCGCTGTCAAATCTTTCCCTTCCGGCATTTTTAATACTTTTGCACTTCCAACCCATATCTTTCACCGCTTCTTAAATTTCCGGAAATTTCACCGCAATGGCTTTTGATTTAGACCTTATCCAAAAAGTATACGCCCAGATGCCTGGCCGCATCGAGGCCGCCCGTAAGCTCCTCGGTCGCCCCATGACCCTGGCCGAAAAAATCCTTTATGCCCACACCTCCGAGCCGGCAGATGCTGCCTACGAGCGCGGCAAGGATTACGTCAACTTCGCCCCCGACCGCGTGGCCATGCAGGACGCCACCGCCCAGATGGCCCTGCTGCAATTCATGACCTGTGGCCGCGACCGCGTGGCCGTGCCCTCCACAGTGCATTGCGATCACCTGATCCAGGCCAAAATCGGTGCCGACGCCGACCTGGCCACTGCCGAAGACGTGAACCGCGAGGTGTATGACTTTTTGAGCTCTATCTCCAACAAATACGGCATTGGTTTCTGGAAACCCGGTGCTGGTATCATCCACCAAGTCGTGCTGGAAAACTACGCGTTTCCGGGCGGTATGATGATTGGTACGGATTCCCACACCCCCAACGCCGGCGGCCTCGGTATGATTGCCATTGGCGTGGGCGGTGCCGATGCGGTAGATGTAATGGCGGGCCTGCCGTGGGAATTGAAGATGCCGAAACTCATCGGCGTGCGCCTGACCGGCAAGATGAACGGCTGGACAAGCGCTAAAGACGTTATCCTGAAAGTAGCCGGTATCCTGACCGTAAAAGGCGGCACCGGCGCGATTGTAGAATACTTCGGCGAAGGCGCGGATTCGCTTTCCTGTACCGGTAAAGGCACCATCTGCAACATGGGTGCAGAAATCGGCGCGACGACGTCGGTTTTTGCCTACGACGAGAAAATGAGCGCGTATCTACGCGGCACGTCCCGGAAAGAAATCGCCGAACTGGCCGACGGCATGATGCAACACCTCCGCGCCGATACGGAAGTGTATGACGCGCCGGAGAAATACTACGACCAACTCATCGAAATCAACCTCGACGAGCTGGAGCCGTATGTAAACGGACCGTTTACGCCCGACCTGGCCACGCCGATTTCCAAAATGGCCGAAGCGGTTCGCGAACACAACTGGCCCGACACGGTGGAAGTAGCACTGATCGGCTCCTGCACCAACTCTTCCTACGAAGACATTTCCCGTTCGGCTTCTATCGCTAAAGATGCCATTGCAAAAGGCCTCAAAGCCCAAAGCGAATACACCATCACACCGGGTTCGGAAATGGTGCGTTACACGGTGGAGCGCGACGGCTTCCTCGATACTTTTGCCGACATGGGCGGTATTGTGCTGGCCAACGCCTGCGGACCGTGCATCGGCCAATGGGCGCGCCACATCGACGATCCAAACCGGAAAAACACCATCGTTACCTCCTTTAACCGGAACTTTGCCAAGCGCAACGACTCCTACGCCGGCACCCACGCGTTCGTAGCATCGCCCGAAATCGTTACGGCTTATGCGATTGCCGGAAAATTGTCTTTCAACCCCCTCACCGATACGCTCACCAACGATAAAGGCGAAGCCGTGAAGCTCGACGAGCCTACCGGCTACGAACTGCCTCCGAAAGGATTTGACGTGGACGATCCCGGCTATCAGGCACCCGCCAAAGACGGCAGCGACGTGGTGGTGGACGTGAAGCCCGACAGCCAGCGCCTGCAACTGCTGGCACCATTCGCCGCGTGGGAAGGCACCGACCTGTTTGGGTTGAAGCTGCTCATCAAAGCGTATGGAAAATGTACCACCGACCACATCTCGATGGCTGGTCCGTGGCTGAAATTCCGCGGCCACCTCGATAATATTTCCAACAACATGCTGATTGGCGCGATCAACGCCTTCAACATGGAAACCAACAGCGTGAAAAACGAGATTACCGGCGTTTACGGTCCGGTGCCCGATACGGCCCGTGCCTACAAGGCTGCCGGCATTGGTTCGGTGGTTGTGGGGGATGAAAACTACGGTGAAGGTTCTTCCCGCGAGCACGCTGCTATGGAGCCGCGCCACCTCGGCGTTCGGGCCATTCTGGTAAAATCCTTTGCCCGGATTCACGAAACCAACCTCAAAAAGCAAGGGATGCTCGCCCTCACCTTTGCCGACAAAGCCGATTACGATAAAGTACGTGAAAACGACACCATCGACATCCTGGGCCTCACCGATTTTGCCCCCGGCAAGCAACTCACTGTAGTGTTGCACCATGCCCACGGCAACCCGGAAGAAATCAAGGTGAACCACACGTATAATGCCCAGCAGATTGAGTGGTTTAAGGCCGGCGGCGCACTGAACGTGATTCGGCAGGAACTGGCCAACGGCGCTACCGATAAAGAAGTGGCCACTGCCATCGGGCCGGAACACAGCGCCAGCGGCGTGGAGAACTTTGCCGACCAGGGCAAACAGGCCCGCGAGAAAAACGACTGATAGGGGGCAGAGGCCAAAAGCCAAGGTTCAAAAACCAAAAGCCCAACCCACTTAGAGAAATCATTTCTCCAAGTGGGTTTTTTTGCGTTTAGATTTTTGTGAAGAGACAAGGCATGCCTTGTCTCTTCTGTTGTTGCCTTCTATTTCCGAAAAATTGGCCCGAATTTCCGGAAAAAATGGGTGTTTAATTCAGTAGAGACAAGGCATGCCTTGTCTTTTCAGCGCGGGGTGCGATTTTTGTTTTAGTTAAATTCGTATTTTTGAAGCGAATCCCTTTTTGCCATGAAACCAGATTTTTCCAAACTGCGGGATTTTATTGAGCTGAATCTTTTTGGTGTCTGCACGGGTCTGGGCGAGCGCATGGGCATTGCCACGAGCCGCATCCGGATGTGGTTTGTGTATATCAGCTTTCTCACCTTCGGTTCACCGATTATCATTTATATGATTCTGGCGTTTTGGATGAATATGAAGCGGTATATCGGGCTGGGGCGGCGAAATCCGGTGCGGTACTGGTAGAGGAAGATATGAAAGATTTCATCACTCTATCTCCGTAGGTAAGGCCTGCCGGGTGAAACCCGTAATTTTGCCCCGCCAATAAAAAAAACCGAATCAGGCATCTGTGTACCATGCCCTTGCTTCACAACCGCATCAACAACAAAGAGCTGAAAGAACGGCTCCTCGCCGAAACCGAGCCACGCACCACCATTTCCTTCTACAAATACTTTCGTATTGAAGATCCGCAGGCGTTCCGCGACGACCTGTATCAAAAGCTTCAGGCGCTCAAAGTTTTTGGAAGAATCTATGTAGCTACCGAAGGCATCAACGCTCAAATCAGCGTGCCGGCTTCCCATTTTGAAGCCCTAAAGGAAACGCTCTACGCTTTCCCGGAAATGGCCGGCATGCGCCTCAACATTGCCGTAGACGACGACGGCAAATCGTTCTGGGTCTTGAAAATCAAAGTGCGCCCCCAAATCGTGGCCGACGGGATTGAAGATACTACCTTCAACCCCGCCGACACCGGAAAATACCTCAAAGCCGCCGAGTACAACGCGCTTATTTCCGGAAATCCCGACGTGGTAATCGTGGATATGCGCAACCACTACGAGTACGAGGTGGGCCATTTCGAAGGCGCACTGGAAGTACCGAGCGATACTTTTAAAGAGCAGTTGCCGATGGCGGTGGAGATGCTGCAAGACGCCAAAGACAAACCGGTAGTGATGTATTGCACCGGCGGCATTCGCTGCGAAAAAGCAAGTGCCTATTTCAAGCATCAGGGTTTTAAAGACGTGTACCACGTAGAAGGCGGCATCATTGAATACACCCGCAAAGCCCGCGAAGCCGGATTGCCGGTGCTGTTTAAAGGCAAAAACTTTGTGTTTGACGCCCGTATGGGCGAGCGCATCACCGAAGATGTTTTGGCCCACTGCCACCAGTGCGGCGCGCCCTGCGACACCCATATCAACTGTACCTACGACGGCTGCCATCTGCTTTTTATCCAATGCCCGCAATGCGCCGAAAAATTTGATTCCTGCTGCTCCGCCGAATGCCGGGAAAACAAGGCGAATAACGTTCCGCCGCCGCCGAAAGACAAAAGTGGCAACCCGGTTTTCAATAAAAGCAAATCGCGGTTGCGCCCGTACCGGCCCGGGGGCGAAGACCATAATTTTCCGGTTTAGAAATTCCAGCTTTCCGGAAATTCTTGTCTTTTATGGAGATTGAAATAGCAGGTCAGCAGGCCCTTCTGCTTCCGGAAAAAGCCCTTTACTTTCCGGAAAATAAAACCCTTGTGGTGGCCGATGTGCATTGGGGCAAGGCCGGTCATTTCCGGAAGCATGGTATCGCCATTCCGGCGAAAAGCACAGGTGGCAACGCCGAACGGCTTTCCGGTGTAATCCTTAAAACCAGCGCACAAACGGTCGTGTTCGCAGGCGATCTTTTTCACTCGCGCCACAACAACGAGGTGGAAGCTTTTCGGGAATGGCGGGCCCATTTCCCCCAAATCCGTTTTGAATTGGTAGTGGGTAACCACGACATCCTGAGCGAAGCTTTTTACGAGTGCTGCAATCTGGAATTATTTCCGGAAAAAAAGGACCTTGATGGCATTTCCATCTGGCACGACGCGCCTGCTGAAATCAATGCTTTTGTTATCCACGGCCACATCCACCCCGGCATCAAACTTTTTGGAAAAGGCCGGCAGCAGGTTGCCGTTCCCTGTTTTGCAATCGACGATAAAAGGCTGATTTTGCCCGCTTTTGGTGACTTTACCGGCTGTTTTTACCTCAATCCCCGCGACTTCCGGCAGCTTTACGCCGTAACAGATACCGCCGTTATGCAGGTGAAATAAAAGGCGATTTCTACTGGAGATTCAAATCCCTAAAAATTAAAAACGCCTGCCCTTTCTACAACCGAAAAAGGCAGGCGCAACAATGGATCTTTCCGGAAACTTCTTCTCTAAAACTTCGCTCCGAAGGTCAGCACGATATTGTGGGTAGAGATGTTGCCACGGGCTTCCGGTGCAATGGTTCCGGTAGCGCCGCCATAGGGCAGCTGGTAGGCATATTCGCCGGTTTTACGTTGCGTATTTACATATCCCAGATCAATGAAACCGGTTTTCCCACGATAGCCTACACCGGCATGATACGTCTTCATGGCATCTCCAAACAGCGAGCTGTTTTTATAGGGGGAGCCATAAAAACCCAGTCCGGCGCGGAGATACAGAAAGTCGAGCCGCGCCTCGCCGCCAATGCGGAAGTTGGAAGCGCCCTGAAGGTTGGCGCGCAATGAATCGTTGGCCAATTGCTGCTGTGCGGCCAGGTCAGAGCCAAAGTACAGCGATTGGTTGTCGCTGGTGTTGATCGTGATACGGGCGCTGCCGTAATCCACATACTCGTAATCGGCGCTGATAAAACCGTAGGAACCCAGAAAGCCGGTTCCGCTGATCACCGCACGCCACGGCGTACGCATGGTGTAATCAAATTCCCGCGTCGTCAGCGAAAAACGTTCGTTGGTATGGCTACCTTCCGTGTTAGCAAACAGCGAAACGTCTTCTTTGTCGCGCAGGGTGTACCAGGTAGGCGTGTGGATGGCGGCACCAAACCGAAACGCGTTGCTCGGCTTTACGATCACACCCAGCTTCAGATTCACCCCAATACCGTTAGTGGAAAGCGATTGGGTATAAGCGGCTTCCTGAAAATCGGGCAGGGCGTTGGTCACGTCGGTTTCCCGGAAGGTCAGCTCTCTTTTATACCGTACAATCGGCAGGCCGAGGGTAGCACCCACCATGATCTTTTCATTGTAATTGCCGCCGCCGCTAAATACCAATTCGTTGATGCCGCCGCGCTCCCGGACGGTTTTGGTTTGCCGGAGCGGTGCCACGCCATAGCCGGTGAGCGGGTAGTAAACACCATTGACGGAATCGTAATCGATGAGGTAAGATTGGTAGCCCAAATTACCGAGGGACTGCTCCGGCAGGCTGCCATCGCTTCCCATCTGAAAGTTCGCGTCCAGCGAAAAGGTTTCCGAAAAAGCATTAGAATCGTTGCGACCCGTGTAGCTGTAATTCCGGTTGAAATCGGCCAGCCGGTTCAGCCCAATCCCAAAGCCCCAGGAACGCCAGGCCGTAGGGTTGTTGCTACCCGGACCCGACACCGAAACCACGCCGACATTGCTGATGTTGAAAGCCGAGAAATTGTCTTCGCCTTTATTTCCAAAATAAGTCAAATCGTTATCACCAAAATGCAGCGACGGCGAAAACGAAAACTCACCTCTTCGATAAATGCCAATGCCGGCAGGGTTTACAGAGAGCGAAGAGAAATCGCCGCCTACCGAGCCGAGCGCGCTGCCAAAGCCAATCGAGCGGGCCGTGCCTTGCGGCATCTGCATACTGAGGCGAAGGGCGTCGTTATAATCCTGCGCCAGCGCGTCCACAGCGGAAGCCGTAAGCAAAAAAGCCAGCGGTGCAAAGTATTTGATTTTCATAGGGAATGGACTTAAAAAACGAAGCGCTGTTTAAGCGCCCCTATAAAGGCTTTTAAAAAAGATACCGCAACCGCCGGAAAAGGCTGCTGCGGTATCTGAAAAAGGATTTCTGGTTCCGGAACTAAGGTGTGATTTCCGGAAATTAAACTTACCTGCGGAACCCACCGCCCCCCCGGTTGCCACCCGACGGAGCCGAAGGCATGCTGCGGGAAGGGGCCGAGAAACCGCCACCAGAAGGTGCGCTCATGCGTTGGGGCGCTTCAAAGCGCGGCTGCGAGCGGGGCGTTTCTACGCTGCGTTGCTCAAAACGAGGCATCTGGCGACGCTCGATTTGGGGCTGCGGCGTGCTGTAGCTGCGGTCGGGCTGCGAGCGCTGGTTTTGCCAGCCGTTGTTGCGCGGTGTTTGCTGTGGTTCAATAGCCCGATCGTTATTGCCAAAGAAGCCGCCGCGGGGACGGGTTGTTTCGCGCACCGGCGCTTGCTCTATCGCACGGTCGTTGTTTCCAAAGAAGCCACCACGTGGGTTGTTGTTCCGGACCGGCGGAGTGGATTCCGAGATCCGGTCGTTGCGAAGGGATCCGTTGTTACGGATAGGTGCATTGGATTCTACCGCACGGTCGTTGTTGTTTCCAAAAAATCCGCCGCGTGGGTTGGTATTGCGGGTGGGTTCAATGGCCGATTCCCGAATGTTGCGGTCGGGCGCTGTTGCAGCGCTGTTGTCGCGGGTAGTCGGATTGCGAACGCCGCCGATGGCGTCATTTCCAGAGATACGAATGTTGTCGCGGTCCGTGGGACGGATGTTGGAAGGATTGGCGCGAACCGGAGCCGTAGTTCCGGAATTGCCAGACGGATTGACATTCATGCCCCGGTTGCCGCCGCGAAACTCGCCGTTATTGATTGCCGAAGCACGATTGCCACTAACCGGTGTCCGGCGGTAATCAAAGCCATTGACGCCGCCAATAGCGGTGCGCGGTGCATAATTCACCTGCCGGTACGCATAAGGCGTGTAGCCGTGGCCTGCACCATAGAGACCGGCGTAATAGCCATCCCAGTAACCGTTGCGATAGCCCCAGTTGTAGCCGCTGCCATAGCCGCCCCAGCCGGCGTAGTGCGGGTATCCCCAATAAGAAGAAAATCCGCCGTAGCCATACCACGTGTTATAGCCCCAGCCGGAAGACCAGTACGGGCCACCCAGATTCACCGAGACATATACACCGGGACGGCCCCAGCCGCCGTAGCCATAGCCACCATACCACGGGCTGCCGAAATACGGGTCGTAATCAAAAGGCGTCCAGAAGCCGCTCCAGTAGCCGACGTTGTAAAACGGCGCGTGGAACCGGCGGAAGCGGGTAGAGTAGGAGTAGTCATCGGCGTAGTCGATATAATCGTAATCGTCGGCATAACTTCCGGAATTGTAGCTTCCGTTGTTGCCATAGCGATTGTCGTTATAATCGTCATCATTCCGGTAATTTCCGGAATTTTCAGAATTATTATACCCCGAAGAATTGCCGGAAGGCGCTGCCGGAGCGCTGGAGTAAATGTCGTCATCGTAGCCCGACTGCGCCTGCGCCGATAACAGAGCGCCGCCTACGAGAAGACCGGTGAGAAAAAGCTGTTTCATAATCGTGGTGTTGGTGGGAGCCTTTAAGGCGCAATGAAAATACTACATTTGCGGCCCAAACCCTCACTTTACAGACTAAAATTAACACTCGGGGTTTACTCCAGCTTTATGGCAAATGTTTTGACTTCCCGCGCCGCCGATTATTCGCAATGGTACAATGATTTAATCCTCAAAGGCGGGCTGGCCGATTACTCGGATGTGCGCGGCTGCATGGTCATCAAACCCTATGGCTACGGCCTCTGGGAGCAGATGCGCGACGTGCTCGACCGGATGTTTAAAGAAACCGGCCATCAGAACGCCTACTTCCCGCTTTTTGTGCCCAAAAGCCTGTTTGAAGCCGAGGAGAAAAACGCCGAAGGCTTTGCCAAAGAGTGCGCCGTAGTAACCCATTACCGCCTGCAGAACGACCCGGAAAATCCCGGAAAACTGCGCGTGGATCCGGAAGCGAAGCTGGAAGAAGAACTGATTGTTCGTCCGACCTCGGAGGCCATTATCTGGAAAACGTATAAAAACTGGATTCAAAGCTACCGCGACCTGCCCTTGCTCATCAACCAGTGGGCCAACGTGGTGCGCTGGGAAATGCGCACCCGCCTGTTTCTGCGCACAGCGGAATTCCTGTGGCAGGAAGGCCATACCGCCCACGCCACCAAGGCCGAAGCGGTGGAAGAAACAGTGAAAATGCTGGATGTCTATGCCCATTTTGCGGAAGAATACATGGCGATGCCGGTGGTGAAAGGCGTGAAAACGCCCAACGAGCGCTTCGCCGGTGCGGAAGACACCTATTGCATTGAGGCGCTGATGCAGGACGGCAAAGCCTTGCAGGCGGGTACCTCGCACTTTCTGGGACAGAATTTCGCCAAAGCCTTTGACGTGAAATTTGCCGATAAGGAAAACAAATTAGAGTACGTTTGGGCCACTTCCTGGGGCGTTTCTACCCGCCTGATTGGCGCGCTGGTGATGGCGCATTCCGACGATGAAGGCCTCATTTTGCCGCCGCGCATTGCGCCGCTGCAAGTGGTGATTGTGCCCATCTACAAAGGCCCCGACAGCAAGCCGGTGATCGACGAAAAAGCAGGCGAACTGGCAAAGGAACTGCGCGCCAAAGGCATCCGGGTGAAGTATGACAACGACGACACCACGCGGCCGGGCTGGAAGTTTGCCGAGTACGAGCTGCGCGGCGTGCCGGTGCGGATTGCGATGGGGATGCGGGATTTGGAAAATGGCGTGGTAGAAATTGCCCGCCGCGATACGAAGGAAAAAGCGACGCAACCGGTGGAAGGATTGGCCGATTACGTAACCGGTCTGTTGGAGGACATCCAGCAAAACATTTACAACCGCGCCCTAGCCTTCCGGAATGAGAACACCCGCGAAGTGAATAGTTGGGACGAATTCCAACAAGTATTGGAAGAAAAAGGCGGCTTTATCTCCGCGCACTGGGACGGTACTTCCGAAACCGAAGAAAAAATCAAGGAACTGACCAAAGCCACCATCCGCTGCATTCCGCTGGACCGGAAAGAAGAAGCCGGCGTGGATGTGTATTCCGGCAAGCCAAGCATTGGCCGGGTGTTGTTTGCACGGGCGTATTAAAGAGGGAAAGATTTCCGCAATAAAGACAAAAAAGCCCCGACAGGAATTTGTCGGGGCTTTTTGGTGTTTCTATTGCGGCCTGCCGTTGCGCCTTAACCCACCGGCGGCGGTGTGGGCGCTTCGTCATCTTCTTCCTCGTCTTTGTTGTCGCGCACCATGCTTTGGTCGATGTAGATGCTGGCCGCTTCTACATCGCCGCGAAAGTGCGCACCAATCACGCAGAGGTTCACATAAAACTGCTCTTCCAGCGTGGCGCGCAGCGTATCGGCTTCTTCGCTGCGGTCGTCGGCCACGCCTTTCTGCGATAATTGAGCCGTGCGGGTTGCCATAAAACGCTCCAGGCGCGCCGCAAAACCGCTGTCGAGGTCTGGCTCCAACTGGCTTTTATATTTATCCACCGCCTTCGTCATTTGGGTCATGACTTGTTCGGCGTTGCCTTTGTTCATCTCGCGGTATTGGGCCATGCCCTGCGGAAAAAATTCCTGATACTCCGGCGCGTCTTTGGGAAAAACCGAAAGGATAGCGGCCTCTTTGCGTTTGGTGAAGGCAATGAAATCGGCCATGGCCGCATCGTTGGCCGCCGTGAGGGCCTGGCGCACGGCTTCGGCGGTTGTGGCATCGCTGAGCTTGCCAAAGACGGCGGTGAAGGCAGTAGCGGTGGGCGCTACCAAGG
>JAEWBT010000104.1 GCA_023391015.1 Bacteroidota bacterium | reverse complement strand
GGGTTGTTTATCCTGGGCGTGTTGTTTTCGTCGTTTAATAAAGAAGTCATTTCCCTCAACACGTTGGGCATTAATCTGGACTTTGGGAAAAACGCCGTTGAAAACGCCCGCGAAAGCCGCGAGAATGTGCTGATGTACAAAGACGTTCCGGTGGCGATGGGCGATTATTTTGCCACCTACCGCGGCGACAGTGTGGATGTCAAAGACCCGCGCACCTTTTACCGCGTGGATTATCAGCGTCTGGACCCGAAAAACAACAAAGCGGTGGAGCGGTTTAGCTTATACCCCGATGCGTTTGTAAACCCGAAAGGGCAGGAAGGCATTATCGCCAACCCCGACTCCAAGCACTACTGGGATCGCGACGTGTTTACGTATGTGGCCAGCGTGAGCGCGCCGGAAAAAGAAGGCGATACCGCCGGGCTGCGCCGCATGGAGCTAAAGCCGAACGACACGTTGTTTATGTCCAAGTCCTTTCTCGTTTTCCGGGGGTTTGACGGCCGGGTGGATACGTCCCGCTACGCGTCGCGGAAAGGCGACGTGGCCCTGGCCGCAGGTGTGGATGTGTATACCCTGGAAGGCAAAGTGGACAGCCTGCGACCCATTTTCTACGTTCGGGACAACTACGCCGAAAACGTGCCCGACACCGCTAAAACCATTGGTGTGAGCATGGCCCTGACCAACGTGGACCCGGAAACCGGCGCGGGCAGTTTTGCAATCCGCGAAGACGACCCGACCCGGAAATTCATTGTGCTGAAAGCCATTTTATTTCCGGCTATCAACCTCGTGTGGCTCGGAACGATTGTAATGGTGCTGGGCTTTATGCTAAGCCTGTGGAACCGGCAGACAAAGCGCGGGTAGGGGACTTTTAAGACAAAAGACGATACACAAAAGACAAAAGAGCAGAGGTGGGCATGTTAAGGCGGCCTTGAATGACAGCCCCATATTGTAATAGCGTTATGGTAAGACCCTGCCTTTGGCAGGGTGACAAAACAGGTGGCCGGGAACAAAGGAGGCATGGTTTCTTTCATTCTTTCTTCCTGCTACATCTTTTCTTTTGTCATTCCGCCAAAGGCGGAATCTCAGAAAATGCCGGTGCGTTATCCACAGCCATTCGCCTTTCAGCGGGCGACAAAACAAAAGAGTAACAGTGGAATTGCGGACAGCAACTTTTGTCATCCCGGAACGGGAACTTTCTACAACCTTGCTGCTGCAAATAACAAGGGCGGAAAAAGCCGGAAATTTCCGGAAAATTGTGTTTTCTTAGGTGCACCTAAACGGGGGAAACTCCACCTTCTCGCGCTTTGACAAACGCCGCAGAAATCTTTTCCACCGGCAAAACTTTTTGTTTTTGGATGCCTTTGGCTACGGCCCGGTCGCCAACCGAAACCGTGAATTCGGAAACCACTTCGTTCCGGTTGATTGCTATAAGCGTGCTTTGGAAAAACACTTCCTCGCCCGGAAACGCGGGGCCGAGGTGCTCAATGGAAAGGGCTGTTCCAATGCCTTCTTCACCTGCTTCTTTCATTTCTAAAACCAGCAACCGGCCGCTCCATTCGGCATCGCGGGCAAGGGCAAAGGTGGAATATACATTGTGAACAGCGCCGGCTTCAAAATGCGCGAGGTCGTCGGGAGTAACGGTTTTCCGGAAGGTGCGCACTGTGCCGGTAGGAAGGGTTTTCATAACCACGCAAGTTCGGGAATTAACAGGCTTTTTGGCCTGTAGATATTAACTTTGGGGAACCTTTGAAAAAGATTCTCGTTTTTCCCTTGATGTTCCTGTACCTGCTGGCCGCCTCCGGCCTGCTGGTGCATGCGCATTACTGTGGCGACGAAATCGCGAGCTGGGAGCTTTTTCAAAAGGCAGACGTTTGCGAGAGTGGTTGCGATGATGAAGTACCGGCAGTGGAGGAAATGGATTGTTGCCAGGACAAAGCCATTGCTGCTAAAATCACCACCGACCAGCAACAGTCAGAGCCGACTAAAATTCTTTTCGGTAGCGATATTGCGCTGCCCGTTTTGCCCGTTTTTAACGGATTATTTCCCCAAAATGCGCTGGCTCAATCGGTCGCTGTAAAGGCCCCCTGCAAGGCCAACGCACCACCCGGCAGATGGCAAGACATCCCCTTGCACAAGCTGCACATGCGTTTCGTTGTTTATGGTTGATACCCCCGACTTGTCAAGTCCTCGTACGTTTTACGGATTGACTTGACAAGTCTGCGTGAACCCAGTTGGATAAATCCGCTGGTTTACAACCGGAATAGACTTGTCAAGTCTATCCGCCAGGTGTCCGAGTGACTTGACAAGTCGCTCCCACTTTCCTCAACCACAACAACTTCAAACCAATGAAACGCTTCTTTTTTTTCATTCTGATTTCCCTGTTTTCGTTCTCTGCCTTTGCCCAGAAAGACGCGGTCAAAACCGATACTTTTAAAGTAGAAGGCAACTGCGATATGTGCAAAAAGCGCATTGAAGACGCTGCCTACATCAAAGGCGTGAAACGCGCCGACTGGACCGCCGACAACCACATGCTCGTGGTGACCTACCGGACGGATAAAACCAATCTGGAAACCATTCAGAAAGCCATTGCCAAAGTCGGCCACAATGCCGGTGACGTGGTGGCCGAGGAAACCGATTACACCAAACTGCCCGACTGCTGCCAGTACAAAACCAATAGCTGTAACCACTAAACCCGCTTGCAGTTATGGAAATGAAAACACGGGCGCTCCTCTGGAGCGGCCTGCTGCTGGGCGTATCCGCCTCGGCACAGGACACCACGAAAAGTACGCAGCAAATTGACGAGGTGACGATTCGGAACCGCACCAAATCCACAGAAATCAACCTGCTGGGCGCGATTAAAACCGAAAAAATCGGGGCGCGCGAACTGCTGAAAGCGGCTTGCTGCAACCTGAGCGAAAGCTTTGAAACCACCCCTTCGGTGGACGTAGCTTTTACCGACGCGGTAACGGGCTACAAGCAAATCCAAATGCTCGGTCTGACGGGCGCGCACACCTCTTTTACACGGGAAAACATTCCGGATATCCGCGGACTTTCGGCCATTACCGGCCTTACCTACACGCCCGGCACCTGGATTGCAGGCATGCAACTAAGCAAGGGCACCGGCAGCGTGGTGAACGGCTACGAAGGCGTGGCCGGCCAAATCAACGTGGAATGGAAAAAGCCGTTTGAAGACAAAGAGCCGACGGCGCTGGTGAATCTTTACCAAAGCTCGCAGGCGCGCACCGAAGGCAATCTGGTGTACCGCAAGCAGTTTACCGAAAATCTATCCAGCAACCTGCTCCTGCACGGCCGCAGCAACTGGGCGCGCATTGACCAGAACGGCGACGGCTTTATGGACCAGCCGCTGGACAAGCAATTTATCGGCGCAAACCGTTGGTTTTGGTTTGGCGAAAACGGTTGGGAAGTGCAGGGTGGGGTGAAAGGCGTCTATTCCACCAACACCGGCGGCCAACTGGATTACAACCGCGACGTGCCTCAAATTCCCGGAAATCCGTGGGGCTATCAGTCAGACATCAACCGCATAGAAGGCTGGGCGAAAATCGGGCGGGTGTTTCCCCGAAATCCCGGCACGAGTATGGGGCTGCAACTTTCCGGACTGCACCACGACCAGCAATCGCAGTACGGCGCGCGTCGCTACGACGGTAAGCAAAGTAGCTTTTACGCCAATTTTATCCTGCAAACCATTATCGGAACCACCGACCACGTGCTGAAAACCGGCGCAAGTATGCAGTACGATAAATTCAACGAAGCGCTGGCCGGAACGCCGTATGCCCGCACCGAATCCGTTCCCGGTGCCTTTGCCGAATACAGCTACAACGGCAATGAAAAATGGAACGTGGTGGCTGGTCTGCGGGCCGATTACCACAACCTGTTTGGTGCGTTTCTGACGCCGCGCCTGCACGTGCGCTACACGCCGTGGGAGAAATCTTCGCTTCGCGCGTCGGTGGGGCGGGCGCAGCGGACGGCCAATATTTTTGCCGAAAACGTCGGCTTTCTGGCCTCTAACCGCGCGTTTGTGATTTCCAATCCGGAAGCCGGTATGGCCTATGGCCTGAAACCGGAAATCGCCTGGAATGCGGGTTTGAACTTCACCCAGAAATTCCGGCTCAACTACCGCGACGGCGCTTTCAGCACCGATTATTACTATACTGATTTCCAAAATCAGATTGTGGTAGATGCCGAGAATCCGACGAGCGTGCGGTTTTACAACCTGGACGGTCGCTCTTTTGCCCACAGCATTCAGGCGCAACTGGATTACGAGCTGATGCGCCATTTAGACCTCCGCCTGGCCTACCGCTGGTACGACGTACGGACGACCTACGACGGCGTGTTGAAAGAGCGGCCTTTGGTGGCAGCGCACCGTGCGTTTGCCAACGTCGGCTACGAAACGCGCAACGCGTGGAAGTTTGATTACACCGTGCAGTGGATTGGGCCGAAGCGCATTCCGGCCACTTTTGCGCACGGCCACGGGCAACACGGAACCACCGTGCCGGAAAGCTACTCGCCGTCGTTTGTGCAGATGGCGGCGCAGGTGAGCAAGGCGTGGAAGAATGGCGATGTGGAAGTGTATCTCGGCGGTGAAAACCTGACCAACTACATGCAGCACCCGATGATCTTGGGCGCCGACGCGCCGTTTGCCCCCGGCTTTGACGGCAGCCTCATCTGGGGACCGGCAATGGGCGCGAACGCGTATGTGGGGTTGCGGTGGAAGATTCAGTAAGAGGTTTTTGATTGGAACGCGGATAAAACGGAGTGAAGCGGATGGTCACGGATTTTTTATCCGTGTAAATATGTAAAAATCCGTTTTGTTCGCGTTCTGTTCGTTATAGACAACACCATTTTATATTCCGTACCTTCGCGCCGCTTTAAAGCCAACTTAAACGGCCTTAAAGCGTTCTCCATTTACTATGATTAATGTTATAAATCTCTCCTTGCGCTACGGCAAGCGGGTTTTATTTGAAGATGTAAACATCAAGTTTACGGAAGGCAACTGCTACGGCATTATCGGGGCCAACGGGGCCGGAAAATCAACGTTTCTGAAGATTATTTCCGGCGAAATTGAGCCGACGACCGGCCGGGTGGAAATCAGCAAAGGCCAGCGCATGAGCGTGCTGAAGCAAAACCACTACGAGTTTGACGAATTTACCGTCCTCGACACGGTGATGCGCGGCAACACTAAGCTGATGGAACTGGCCGCCACCAAAGACGCGATTTACGCCGATCCCGACGCCACCGAAGACGATTACATGCGCGCCGGCGAACTGGAAGCCGAATTTGGCGAAATGGGCGGCTACACCGCCGAAAGCGACGCGGCTTCGCTTTTGTCGTCGCTGGGCGTAAAGGAAGATGTTCATTACAAACTCGTTAAAGACATTGACGGCAACCAGAAAGTGCGGGTGCTCCTGGCACAGGCCTTGTTCGGCAACCCCGATATTCTGCTGCTGGACGAACCGACCAACGACCTCGACCTTGAAACCATTGCGTGGCTGGAAAACTTCCTCGCTGATTACGATAAAATCGTTCTCGTTGTTTCCCACGACCGTCACTTCCTCGACTCGGTGTGTACCCACGTAGCCGATATCGATTTCAAAAAAGTATCCCTCTTTGCCGGTAACTATTCGTTCTGGTATCAGTCCAGCCAGCTGCTCTTGAAGCAGCGCACCGACGCCAACAAAAAGGCCGAAGACAAGATTGCCGAGCTGAAAGAATTTATTGCCCGCTTCTCGGCCAACGCCTCGAAATCCAAGCAGGCCACGAGCCGGAAAAAAGCGCTGGATAAGATTAAGCTGGAAGACATGACCGCTTCGAGCCGTAAATACCCGGCGATTCTGTTCAACAACCAGGTGCGCGAAGCCGGCGACCAGATTCTGGAAGTTAAAAACCTGACCAAAACCGTCAACGGCGAAATCTATTTCAAAAACGTTTCCTTTGACCTGAAGCGCGGGCAGAAAGTGGCGATTCTGGCGGAAAACGGCCTGGCAACTACGGCGTTCTATAAGATTCTGATGGGCGAAGACACCGATTTTGAAGGAAGTTTCAAATGGGGGGTAACCATTACCCCGACGTATCTGCCCAACGACAACACCGAGTATTTTGAAGGTAAATCCGATAACCTGATTGACTGGCTGCGCCAATACTCCGAAGAAAAAGACGAAACCTTTATCCGGGGCTTTTTGGGCCGGATGCTGTTTAGCGGCGAAGAAACGCTGAAAGCCTGCAACGTGCTGAGCGGGGGCGAAAAAATGCGCTGCATGATGAGCCGGATGATGATGCTGAAAGGCAACGTGCTGCTCCTCGACGAGCCAACCAACCACCTCGACCTGGAAAGCATCACGGCGCTGAACAACGGCATGAGCGATTTTAAAGGCACTATTCTATTCACCACGCGCGACCACGAACTGGCCCAAACCGTGGCCGACCGTGTGATTGAACTCACTCCGAACGGTGCCATCGACCGTGAAAGCACGTTTGATGACTACATGAACGACGAGCGTGTGAAAACGCTGCGGCAGGAGGCCTACGGGCAGCTGGCGTAAAGGGATATTACAAGTTGGTTTTCTAATATAAAACGCGCCCTTGGGCGCGTTTTATATTTTGGTATTTCCGGACTTATTTTCTTTTGGGGTTTAAAACAGGATTAGCCAGCACCGCTTTTTGAGTTAAATAGTCAAGGCGGAAAAGTTGTGCACCTTTATCGCGCGCCGCATCTACTGCTGCGCCTGCAAGATATCCGGCTAATCCAAATGTGGGTGCCATTGTAGAAGCAAAACTTTGTCCAGGCAATTTACCGTGATAATAATAGTCCTGCCCACGGCGCTCCATAGGAATATATTTTGATTGATCACCTTTGTGCAAGATGTAAGGGGTGCCTTTATAAACCACCGCAAACGGTAAAACGGCCCAGTTCCGGACCCGCCATGCTTTTTTATCCCTGTCCCAATATTTGTAGGAACCCAAAGTGCGGTCCTTTTTATGGATTTTCACACTCTCAGTATTCAGGCTGTCGTTGGGTTGCTGCTGATAAAGGGCAGTTGCGGTTTTATAAATCCCGTCTCTTAAAGCCGGAGCGGCATAAAAAGGAATCAACAACTTCTCTAGACTATCCGTATGCTGGATGTCGTGCAGGGTATAGGACCCACCCGATGCCTCTAAAGGACTTTGGGCGAGATAAGGCATAAGCGTACCTATAATTCCCTTGCCAGCAAATGCCATTATTTTTTCTTTGACGGAATCGGCTTCCTTTAGCACAGAAAATAACGTATCTACCTTTCCCACGAGCAGATACCCATCTCCTTGTTTCACATAATAATCTGCCTGGTAATTACAATAAGCATTCTCATTTACAAAACGGGTAAAAACCGAAAACTCCAGTCTTCGCAGATTCAGGATAAAAGTATTTCCTTCATCCGGCGTAGTATAAGCTGCTAACTGCGTTTGCAGGTCCGGGCGCATCACCACTGGTCGTACCGATTCATTGACACGTGAAAGAAATCCACAGGTACTCGTATCGGCTCTCGAATCAATCACATTAATTGTACGGTAAAGGCTGAAAAAGTCCCCAGCAGGTGGCTGTGGCAACTTAAATATCGTAAAAACCTTTTGTGCGCTTGCGGAACCTTTAAAAACCAGCAGCGTAAAAACCAGAAAAAGTAACCTCTTCATAAAGAATAAATGAACAACGAATATGAAAGTAGGGGAATGTTTTTAAAAAGTAGTACTTTCACTAAGCCATCAATTGAGCTAAAAAACCTTATCCCTTCCTATGCACAAAGGTCGGTTTTTTCCGGCAAATCAGTTGCTCCAATGCTGCGGTAAAATGCGTTTTGATACCTTTCCGGCTTTCTCCAAAAAACAAATGAAGTTCGTTGTTTCGCCCCGCTGGTTTCTGGACGCTACCCTCAAAGGTGTTAGCCAGATTATGTTGCAGGAAAACCGCTGGACCGGCGTGCTGTTTCTCATCGGGCTTTGCACCGGCAACTGGATTTTTGGACTGGCTGCCTTGGTGGCTTCGGCTGTGGGCGCGGGGACGGCGCTGGTGGCCCGGTTCCCGGAAAAAGAAATCGACTCCGGACTGTATGGTTTTAGCGCGGCGCTGGTGGGGGTAGCACTGGTGTTTTTGTTTAAAACTACTTTTTTACTGTGGGTACTGCTCGTTGTGGGAAGCGTCGCCGCCGCGCTGCTGCAAGGCTTTTTCCTGCGCCGGAAAATTCCGGTTTATACCCTGCCGTTTATCCTCATTACCTGGGCGCTGGTGTTTGTCATCCGGGAAACAGGGCTGCTCCCGCCGTCCGTTTTTTCGCAAACGATATTCAGTCCTTCCGCCTATCCGTATCTTTTTGCTGCAACCAACGGTTTTGGCGAAGTCATTTTTCAGGATGGCGTTTGGGCGGGCTGTTTGTTTTTCCTGGGTGTTTTAATCAGCAATCCTGTTGCTGCCGGGTATGCCCTTTTGGCTTCGGCAATCGGTGCGGGCGTGGCGTTTGGAACCGGCGCGGAAGCGGGTGACATTCAAATGGGTCTTTTTGGTTTTAATGCGGTGCTGACGGCTATTGTCTTTGCAGGTCCCACCTGGAAAGCTGCGCTTTGGACACTTCTGGGCGTTGCAACCACGTTGTTTCTTCACCTCATTTTTGTGAAAATGGATTGGTTTGCGCTCATTGGTGGTCCGTTCACCTTTCCGTTTGTTCTCGGCACGTGGATCACCCTGTTTTTCCGGAAAAAAAGGCGATTCTAACCTTTTCATGTTCCAACAGGGCAGGAATATGCAGCGGCACGCCTTTTTCCAACCCCATTGCCCGACCTTTGCAGCGCGCAAAATTTCCGGAAATCTTTCCTTCCCGATGGTACAAAAAAGAATAGACCTGGCCGACAAGCACCCGCACGACATTGCCGACGCGATCGCCGCTTTGGAAGAGCGGGAGCAGCCGATTAGTTTTCTGCTGCTTCCAGGCGAGCTCAAAGGGCAGGTTTTTTCGTACCTGGAAGCGCCGGCGCAGGAAAATATCCTCAAAAGCCTCGGCAGCGAAGCGGTAGCAGAAGTATTGCGCAATATGCCGCCAGACGATCGCACGCAGGTTTTTACCAACTTTCCCGACACGGTAATTAAAGAGGCTGTGAATCTGCTGCCCGAAGCCGAGCGCAAAATTGCCCTTTCGCTAATCGGCTACGACGAAAACACCGTGGGTCGGATTATGACCCCGTATTACATCCAGGTGAAAAAACACTGGACCGTAGAGCAAACGCTGCGCCATATCAAACGGGTGGGGAAGAAGGCGGAAACGCTGAACTATGTGTATGTTGTTGATGATGAATTTAAGCTTATCGACGACATCCGCATTGGCGAAATCCTGCTGGCCGATGAGGCACAAACAATTGCCTCGCTGATGGGCGGCCATTTCATCAACCTGGTTACTACACAAAATAAGGAGGACGCCGTTGGTTTTTTTGAACGCTACGACCGTTCGGCCTTACCGGTGGTTTCGGAAAGCGGCGTACTGGTGGGGATTGTAACAGTGGACGACATCCTGGACGTGATGGAACAGCGCGATACCGAAGACATTCAGAAGTTTGGTGGTTTGGAGGCGCTGGATTTGCCTTATACGGCCACGCCGATTGGCGAGATGGTGCGCAAGCGTGCCGGCTGGCTCGTCATCTTGTTTATCGGAGAAATGTTTACGGCATCGGCCATGGGTTACTTTGATGCCGAGATCGAGAAAGCAGTGGTGCTGGCCTTGTTTGTACCGCTCATTATTTCCAGCGGCGGCAACAGCGGTTCGCAGGCGGCTACGCTGATTATCCGCGCTATGGCCCTGAAAGAATTGAATTTGCGCGACTGGTGGTATGTGATGCGCAAAGAGCTTATTTCCGGAATTCTGCTTGGCGTAACGCTGGGTGCCATCGGGTTACTCCGGATTTTCATTTGGCAAAAGACAGGCCTTTATGACTATGGCCCTTACTGGCTTACAGTAGGCTTTACCGTTGCTTTTTCGCTGGTTTTAATTGTGCTGTGGGGAACGCTTTCCGGCTCCATGATTCCGTTTGTCCTGAAAAGATTAAGGCTGGACCCGGCCACTTCCTCGGCACCGTTTGTAGCCACGATGGTAGACGTTACCGGATTGATCATTTACTTTTCTATCGCCTCGTTTTTGCTGACGGGTAAGCTGTTGTAAGACCCATTTAGAAGAGCAAAATTCCGGAAATTTTCCGGGTGTTGTGGATAACGAACAGAGATTTATGCAGGTTGGGAACTAGCATTCCGTCTGCCGATAACCGCTGCTGATTGAAAATATATTGATGAAGTTAAGTACAAAAGCTGATAGTAATTCGTAAGTCTGAACCGAAGCTGGGATTTGCAAATAGTTGAGGATTTATTCGTCAGCCCAACTTGCCTAAAACCCGATGTTGTGCGCTGTATGTTATGTCGCAAATCACTCTATAGCATTAATGGTATGGCTCAAATAATTTCCCCTTAGGCATTTTAGGAAGCAGATTGAATTCTTGTAAGTTCTCAATAAAGTGTGTCTTGCATAAAACTCCTTTATCAATTGATTTATTATTGCATTCTAGTATTTTGCATTTTATGTCTATTTCTTTAAACGTATTTTTTGAAAAATAGTCCTCCATTAAATTTGAATATATTAGTAGGTCTGCGGGTGATGCAAATTGTTCTTTCTCCCATTCTTTGATTTCAATGTCTGGAACCTTAAATAAGTAACTCTTGCCGTCCCAATTCCACGCACAACTTTGTTGCCAATATTGATTACAATTTTTACACTTGAAAAGTCTGTGCCCATTCTCAGTCTGCGTCAGAGGAGTAAGTGTCCTGATAATTTTTTTGCTTTCTTTTATTCTCTGAGAAATCTCCTTTCGATTGAATTGCAAATGATTGTAATTCTCACATTCGCAAGCACTATTACTTTTTGACAAAAGTCGTTTAAACAAATTTTTCATTTAAAAGTGTGGTGTCGGTTTTATAGCGCACAACACAAATATAGACGCAATAAATCCCCCCACAAATTCTTGCGCGAACCTACGCCAAGCCGCTCTGAATCAAAGTGTTATCTCAATTGCCGGTAATTGCGTCAATAGAACTAAAGGCTTAAAGCGGAACTCACCCAAAGGCCTTTCCACCTGTGCCAGAAAGCATCATTTTCCGGAAATTTCCGGAAAATACCGGCCCTGTTGGGGTAGAACAGGGCCGGTTTTTCTTTGTTATCCAATATAATAAAGCGCAAAACTTCCCTTCTGCGCTATGCAATCAGCAATTGAAAAGGCCTCCAACGGAAACGCCCTTCAGTAATTTGCCTTTCAGGCAGCGGCGCTTTGCAGCTTTTCCAGAAGAACATCCAGGTTTTGAAGTCCGGCCGTAAAGCCTTCTTTAAAGCCCATTTCAATCGTAGTTTCCAAATCTTTCAGATCCTCAAAGCGTAGCAGAATGTCCACTTGCGTCTGGTCTCCCGTGGCGCTGAAGTGTTGTTCGGTCAGGTTTTGCGGCAAGGCCTCGGCCACGTTTCCGGCAGCATCACTAAAAGTATCTTTTGCCGTTACGGATTGCTCCGGAACAATGGTTTGATAAAAAGCTTTGGCATAGTGCTTGTCGCCTTCTGGGCTCACCATAGCATAATGCCAATGGCCGCCGTTCCGGAAATCCATCGATTGGGTTTCGGCTGTCCAGGGCGCAGGTGCCCACCATTGGTCAAGAAGTTCGGCGGTGGTCCAGGCTTTCCATACCAGCGGCAGCGGTGCGCTGAACTGGCGCGCTACGTGAATGGTTTTGGCATTTTTATCGACGGAAAAGTCGAAGCGCAGGTTACTGTTCATCTTTTTGTTGGTTTTGAAGGGTGGATAAAAGGGTGTCGAGTTGGTTGAACTTTGTTTCCCAGATTTTCCGGAATTGGGCCAGCCAGCGGTCGATTTCTTTCATTTTTTCTACTTCCAGCTGGTAATAAATTTCCCGGCCCTGCTGCTGGGGGGTAATCAATTCACATTCGGCCAGCACTTTTAAGTGCTTGGAAACGGCCTGGCGTGTGGTGTGAAAATGCTCCGCCAGCGCCTTGGGCGTCATCGTCTGCAATGCCAGCAAGGTAATAATGGCACGTCGGGTAGGGTCGGCTATGGCACTAAAAATATCTCTTCGCATATCGTAGGGTTTTATGTGCAACTAATGGGTTGCAAATATAAACGCAACTTTTTGGTTGCGCAAGACCAAAATCTATTTTTCAAAACAAATAAACAGACTTAAACGGGCTTTCAATAGCCTTGAAAAGAGCTTGTTTCCGGAAATTTTCCGGAAACAATGTCTCTAAAACGAAAGGCTAAACAGGCTGTTACAAAGCCTTTGGGCTACAATCCCGAATTGTTTTTTCAATAAAAAGCATCTTCATAATGAATGCATTCCGGCTCGCCTGCCGGAAAAAAAGTAATGCTCACCACATCATAGCGCAGGGTAGGAAAGCCCGTTGGGTTTTGCAACAGAAAAGCCGCTGCTGCCTCGCGCATGTGTCCTTTTTTCCGGGCATCCACGGCATCTTCCGGATAGCCAAACGCGTTGCTGCGCCGCGTTTTTACCTCCACAAAAATCCACTGATTGTCGTAAGAAGCGATTAAATCAATTTCTTTTTTGCCGGTTCGCCAGTTCCGGAAATGAATTTGATACCCTTTTTTAACCAAAATTTGTTCTGCCAGCATTTCGCCAAGTGCGCCGGTTTCGTTATGTTTGGCCATTTTTCGGATTTATTTATGGAGATGGAAAATCTCGTTCAGGAGTTTCCGGGACAACTGGAAAAAGCGCTCTCAATTGGTCAGCAGTATAAATTTCGCACCCCCCGGCGCATTTTTCAAAATATTGTTCTTGCAGGTCTCGGTGGCTCCGGAATCGGCGGCTCTATCGTTCAAAACTATGTTTTCGACCGCCTGGCCATTCCATTTTGGGTCAGTAAAGAATATACCTTGCCGGCTTTTGTAGGACCGGAAACATTGGTCATTGCCTGCTCCTATTCCGGAAATACTGAAGAAACGCTATTGGCAGCCCGCTACGCCCGGAACCGGAATGCCACTGTCGTCGGCATCACCTCCGGCGGTGCCCTGCAAGCGTTTTGCAATGTAAACAACCTGGATTGTATTTTAGTGCCTCCCGGCATGCCGCCCCGCGCGTGTCTGGGATACTCGATTGTCCAGATTCTATACATACTCTACCACTTTGGGATAATCGATAGCGACTTTATCGTAGAAATCAAAACGGCCCAGCACCTGATTGCTGAAAACAGCAACCGCTACCGGCAAATCGGGCACGAACTGGCGGAAAAATTGCTTGGAAAGATGCCGATTATTTATGCTTCCGGACAAATGGAAGGCATGGCCGTTCGCTTCCGCCAGCAACTCAATGAGAATAGTAAAATATTGTGTTGGCATGCCATCATTCCGGAAATGAATCACAATGAATTGGTGGGCTGGCGCGACGATGCCCGCGACAAAGCCTTGGTGATCCTGCGAACGCCGTCGGACCCGGAACGGGTGGCCTACCGTATGGAAATCAACAAAGAAGTGTATGAGAAATACAGTCCGAAAATCATTGAGCTTTTTGCCGAAGGCGACAGCTATTGGGAGCAACTTTTCTCCTTGGTACACATGACCGACTGGTGTTCGGTTTATCTGGCCGAGATGCGCAACGTCAACGCCACGGAAGTAAGGGTCATTGATGCCCTTAAAGCAAAGTTGGCTGCAAAACCGGTTATTTAGGTGCAACGACTTTCCGGAAAAATCTTTTTTAGGAAGGTTCCGGAAGCTGCCTTACTTTTGCCGCCCTGGCAAGTCTTTTACGGCCAGCTCCTGCTGAACTCCCCCAGGACCGGAAGGTAGCAAGGGTAAGCGGTTGTAGCGGCGCGATAGAAGGAGCTTGCCAGGATTTTTTATGCCCGTAAGTGTCGTTGGAATCAGGGCCGTCCAGGTTTTATTGAGGTTGGTTTTCCGGAAAAAATCGCCGCCGCGTCTGTATCCTTCGCTGTCACCCTGAGCTTGACGATGGGCTGCGTCCGGTATCATGACCGCATTCCGGAAAGCAAAAGCCTGATTCTCGTAGGACACATGAAACATGGAACATGACACATGAAACACAGCTGTCCGTACCTTCGCCCCCTGAAACGTATCTGCATCCCCCTTTTTCATGCGATTTTTTATTGACACCGCCAATCTGGCGCAAATCCGCGAAGCGCACGACCTCGGCGTGCTCGACGGCGTAACCACCAACCCGTCGCTGATGGCCAAAGAAGGCATCCAGGGCGCACAAGCGGTGCTCGACCACTACCGCGCCATTTGCGAAATCGTGGATGGCCCCATCTCCGCCGAAGTGCTGAGCACCGATTACGACGGGATGATCCGCGAAGGACAGCAGTTTGCCGGGCTGCACGAAAACATTGTGGTGAAAGTGCCCATGACCCGCGACGGCGTGAGAGCCATTAAGTGGTTCTCCGACAACGGCATCGCTACCAACTGTACGCTCGTTTTCTCTGCCGGACAAGCCATTCTGGCCGCCAAAGCCGGCGCTACGTATGTGTCGCCTTTCATTGGCCGCATCGACGACGGCAACTGGGACGGCATTCAGCTCATCGAGCAAATCGTAAAAATCTACAACACCCAGGGCTATATGACCGAGGTGCTGGCGGCTTCTATTCGCTCGCCTTTGCACATCGTGAAGTGTGCCGAAGCCGGTGCCGATGTGGTGACCACACCGCTCGCTTCTATTCTGGGCCTCCTGAAGCATCCGCTTACCGATCTGGGTCTGGCGCAGTTCCTCAAAGACGCGCAAAATCTGGGTTAAAACACCCTGGATTTCCGGAAATCTTCCAATCGAAAAGCCTCCTTGCAAGAGGCTTTTTTTTGTGCAGTCAGGTCTTTTTTCCGGAAATTTTTTTTGAAAGAGAAAGCATGCAACGCCGATTCGACACTGGAAGTTCATGGTTTTAACCACGATTCTGTTTCCCAAAAAAGAACGACTGAAAACTCCATTTTTATGGTTCCTTTTGTTTTGTCACCCTGCCGTAAGGCAGGGTCTTAAAGAGGGCCTGCCAGATTCCGCCTTTCGGCGGAATGACAAAACAAAGCGACAACAGCGGTTGCACAACTTCTGCGTGCATCTGTGAGAAAAATTCGTTTCGCCTTCCCCAAGCTCCTGCGCTTTACTTTTTCGGTGGTTCCTGTACCTTCGCGCAAAAATTTTACTTTCTTACCCTATGGGTCGCATATTTGAAGTTCGTAAGTCTGCCATGTTTGCCCGCTATGACCGCATGGCCAAACAATTTACCCGCATCGGCAAAGAAATTGCCATTGCCGTAAAAAAAGGCGGTCCCGACCCCGACACCAACCCCATGCTGCGCCGCGTGATGCAGAACGGCAAGGCGGTGAACATGCCGAAAGACCGCATCGAAGGGGCCATCAAAAACGCGCTCGGCAAAGACACTTCTAACTATGATGAGGTGCTCTACGAAGGCTACGCGCCGCACGGGATCGCCCTGATGGTGGTAACCGCAACCGACAACACCACCCGCACCGTGGCCAACGTGCGCAGCCATTTCACCAAAGGCGGCGGCGCGCTCGGCAACAGCGGTTCGGTAAGTTTTCTGTTTAAACACCTTGGCGTTTTCAAGCTTGCTGCCGAAGGCCTGAATCCGGAAGACCTGGAGCTGGAACTCATTGACGCCGGACTGGAAGAACTGGGCGAAGACGCAGAAGGAAACCTGATTGTGCGCTGCGAATTTGCCG
>JAEWBT010000034.1 GCA_023391015.1 Bacteroidota bacterium | reverse complement strand
GGAACCTCACTTCTGCCAAATGGGCCAAAATAGCGAAATGCTCGCAGGATACTGCTACGCGGGACATCAATGAATTGATACATTGGGGCGTCTTGAAAAGATCAAGTGCTGGTGGACGGAGTACGTACTATTCCCTGTCTTTTACAGAATTGAACTTGTAGTACGCTGGCAACTCCCCTACCCGTTATCAGAGGACTCAGAATACAGTATCCCCTATTTCAAGGAGTTAATAAAACAACTCTTTTCTTTAAGATCTATTTTATTAATTCTTTGTTTTTTGGTTGGTTAATTTGTTTTACATAATAAATATTACGACACCAAATTACACGCGACCAAATCTTGTGCGAACTTCCTTTTTTACTTTTTATCCAACCGGAACAGATTTTGCTAATAGTAGTTCCGGCAATCAATCGCACCTTACCTTTTTGCCCAATCGTTTCTCTATTTAATCTCCCTCCTGAATTATGAGCGCCAGCAGCCAGAAAGCCCGGAAACTGATCGACCTCTACAGTGACGGTCGTCCTTTCGAATCTGTTCTGGATAAAATCCGGCAAAAAGATCCGGAAAGTCTTCCGGAAGTGCCCGATCTCCCGGGAAGTGTGTCCTGGGGGGAGGCCGCGCGGGAAAAGCGCCTGGAGTTTCTCCGCCAATTTTCCGGAAATGAGCTTCCCTTTCTTTCCGGAAAAGCCCCCCTCCCGGAAGCCGATTTCTATAAAGGCAATATTGAACATTTCATTGGCTGCACCCAGATCCCGACCGGCCTTGTGGGTCCGCTGTGCATCAATGGTACCCTCGTCGACGGCGACTACTATCTGCCGCTGGCCACTACCGAAGGTGCCCTGGTAGCGAGCTACAACCGCGGTGCCCGTGCTACCCGACTTTGCGGCGGCATCACAGCCGTGTGTACCACCGAAGGCATTCAGCGCACCCCCGTCTGGAAGTTTAAAGACCTGCCAGAGGTAGGCGCTTTCGTGCACTGGCTGCTCAGCAACATTGATCTCTGGCGCGAGATCACCGGGCAGCACAGCAACCACGCCGTGCTGGAAGACATCCGCATCAACATGGAAGGCAATCAGGTGCTGACAGTTTTTGAATATACCTGCGGTGAGGCGGCGGGCCAGAATATGGCTACCATTTGCACCGACGCCATCTGCCATTACGTGGCCGAACATGCGCCCATAAAACCGCAACAATGGTTTATTGAAAGCAATTACAGCGGCGATAAAAAAGCCACTGCCGTTTCGTTTACCAACGTGCGTGGCAAAAAAGTTACCGCCGAAGCGGTGATTACCCGAAAGGTAGTGGAAGAAGTTCTAAGCACCACACCCGAACTGATTGAAGCCTACTGGCAGACCTCGGTAGTGGCGGCGTCGCAAAGCGGCAGCATCGGCATTCAGGGCCACTTCGCCAACGGCCTCACCGCCCTTTTTATGGCCACCGGACAGGATGTGGCCTGCGTCAGCGAAGCCCATATCGGCATTACGCGGCTGGAAGTCAACAGCAGCGGCGACTTGTACGCCACCGTTACGCTGCCTTCGCTCGTGGTCGGCACGGTTGGCGGCGGCACGCATTTGCCTACCCAACAGGAATGCCTGCAACTGCTGCAATGTTCCGGACCCGGCAGCGCCCGGAAGCTGGCCGAAATCTGCGGCGCGCTGGCCCTTGCCGGTGAGATTTCCATTGCCGCCGCCCTTTCCACCGGTGCCTTTGCCAAGGCGCACAAATTGTTCCGGAAGCGAAAAAGCTGATTTCTTAATGGCTTAAAACTGTGTTTTTGCCAGCTTTTATTTTGTCATTCCCGAAGGGAATCTTCACAGACGCCCTATGCACCTTTCTTGCATCCCTGTCTGACATAATAGCGTTTAAAGCAACTTTATTTCCGGAAAATCCCCAAGCAAATTGTACCTCAACCGACTTTATCAATACCAAAAAGAGCGCTTTCCCCTGCTAATGCACGGGTTGCTGATTGCCGCGTTTTCGTTCTCGGCCATTGGCTACTCGCGGCAGTTGCGCGGCGTGGATGGCTTTATACCCGGCGGGCTGTTTCTGCTGTGCTTTCTCACCAACCTGAGCGTGTTCTTTCTCCTGCGCGTCGCCGATGAGCACAAAGACGCGGAAGACGATCTCCAATACCGCCCGCACCTGCCCGTACCGCGCGGACTGGTCACCCTCAAAGAGCTGCGGGTGTTCGGGCTGGTTTTCCTGGCGATCACCGTGGCGCTCAATGCCGTTTACGTGCCGCAAATGCTGCCGCTCCTGGCCATTACCCTCGGCTACCTGCTCTTGATGCGCTACGAGTTTTTCATTCCCGGCTGGCTGCGGCGGCACATGGGCTGGTATATGGTGAGCCATATGTTTATCATTCCGCTGGCCGACATCTATGCTTCGGGCTACGACTGGAAGCTGCAAGGCGCGCTGCCCGCCGTGGGACTGCTGCTCTTTTTCGGCGTGAGCTATACCAATGGACTGGTGCTGGAAATTGGCCGGAAACTGCGCGCGCCCGAATCAGAAATACCGGGCGTGGAAACTTACACCCAACTCTGGGGACTCAAATTCGCTACGTTTTTATGGCTGGGCGTGCTGATCGCCAACTACGTCCTTGCGCTGACGGCGCTGCTCCACGCCCACATTTCCCCAATGGTGCCCGTCCTGACCGCCTTTTTTGCCTTGGCGCTGGTGCCGTGGGTCTTGTTTTTCCGGAAACCTACGCCCCGGTATGCCAAGCTGGTAGAAGGTTTCTCTTTTCTCTGGGCGCTGGCCATGTACCTGATTATCGGCGGCATTCCCTTGCTTCTAAACCTGATAAAATGAATAAAAGTGACTACGGCGGCAAAGGCGCACAGCTGGCTCAACTTCAGTCTAAAGGCCTTCGGGTTCCCACTTTCCACATTCTGCCCGTTTCTTTTTTTGCCGGTCTCGCGCCCGATACGTTGGATTTGAAAGATCAGATCGCCGTGCGCCTGGAGGCTTTAAAAACCGATTTACAAAGCCTTTTTTCCGGAAAATTGCTGGCTGTTCGCTCCTCCGCCGTCGGCGAAGACAGCAGCCAGCATTCCTTTGCCGGTCAGTTTAAAACGGTGCTGAATGTGGTTCCGGAAACCCTCGCCGCAGCGGTAACCGAAGTATGGCTTTCCGCTCAAAATGTAACGGCGTATGCACAGGCGCATGGCTTGGAATCCGGCGGGGAAATGGCCGTGATTCTACAGGAAATGGTCCCGGCAACAGCGGCGGGCGTGGCGTTTAGTGTGCACCCGGTCAACGGTACCGAAGAAGTGGTTGTTAATGCCGTTTCGGGCCTCGGCGACAAGCTGGTGGACGGCAGCGAAAACGCCGACAGCTACACCGTTTTCCGGAACGAAATTTTACAACGGAATCTGGTTGGAAAAGAATCTGTATTGACGGACGGTCAGATTTTAGAACTGGCCGAAACCGCGAAGGCCATAGAAAAATCTTTCGGTGGGCCGCAGGATATAGAATTTGCTTTTGAGGACGATACGCTGTTCATCCTGCAAACCCGGCCCATTACCACTTTGTCCAAGGAGCGCATTGTCTGGGACAACAGCAATATTGTAGAAAGCTACCCGGGCCTCACGCTGCCGCTCACCGATTCGTTTATCCGGAACATGTACGCAGCGGTGTACCGGCAGTTTTCCGCCATTCTGGGCATTTCGGAACGCAAAATGGCGGCCCACGATGCGGCATTTGATAATATGCTCGGCTTACTCAACGGACGCGTTTACTACAACCTCAACAGCTGGTTTCAGGTGCTTTCCCTCCTGCCGGGCTACAGTCTCAATGCGGGTTTCATGGAGAAGATGATGGGCGTGAAGGAAAAGCCCGACATCCCCATTGAACCTTCCGGAAATGGCGGTATTAAGGCGTGGTGGGAAGTGCTGGGAGCCGTCCGGGGCATTACCCAAAACCTGCGAACTGCCCGGAAAGGCGCCGATGCTTTCGTAAAGGCGTTCGACCGCGTCTATGAGCCGTTTGCCCAAACCGATTTCGGGAAACAATCGGCGGGGCAGATTTGGGACGGCTATAAAACCTTTGAGGGCCTGATGCTGCGCGAATGGAAAGCGCCCTTGGTCAACGATTTTTTCGCGATGATTTTCTTTGGGGTGTTGCAAAAGCAATGCGCCAAAATCGCCCCGGAAGATCCGACCCTGGCGAACCGGCTCCTCGCTACGTCCGACGCGGTGCTCACCACCGAGCCGATCCGGCAACTGCCTAAAATGCTTGTCGCTATTCAACAATACCCGGCGCTTTTGGAAAGTGCACAGAACGATTCCCCGGAAGGCTTTTATGCAGCGCTGCAAAGCGATGCTTTTCCGGAAGCCAGACAGCAATTCAACGCCTACGTGGAACGCTGGGGCGAACGAACCGTTGCAGAACTGAAGCTGGAGACCGTTACCTATCAGCAAGACCCGTTGATGCTGGTGCGGCTGCTTCAGTCGCAGCTGATTTCCGGAAATTCAGGGGCAAATTCCTTTACTTCCAGCCTCAAACACAGCCGGCAGGAAGCCGAAGATTTCGTTGCTCAAAAGCTACGTGGGAAATTCTTTAAACGCCGCCTTTTCAACTACATCCTCCGGCAGGCGCGCTACTTTGTGAGCCAGCGGGAGAACCTGCGCTACTACCGCACCCGTGGCTTTGGCATGGTGCGCCGCATGATGCTGGCCCTGGGCGAAAAACTGGCGGCCCAAAACGCACTGAACGCCCCACGCGATATTTTTTATCTCTCCCTGACGGAGGTAGAAAAACTTGTCCGTCAATCTGAGCCGATGCAAACCACTGTCGCCGCCCGCAAAGCGCAGTACGAAGCCTACGAAACCGCCTCGCTTCCCGAACGCGTCATTGCCTACGGCGAGCCGCGCGGGGTGATTCGCCTTGCTTCCAACAAGTCCCCAAAAGGCAATATTTCCGGAAATCTGGAGGGCATTCCCTGCTCGCCCGGCATTGTCCGCGCCCGCATCCGGAAGGTTACCTACGCCGATGCCTTGCAAACCCTCAACGGCGACCTGCTCGCCACTTATGCCACCGATCCCGGATTTGTGGTGCTGTTTGCTACTGCGAGCGGCATCCTCACCGAGCGCGGCAGCCTGCTCAGTCACGCCGCCATTGTAAGCCGCGAAATGGGCATTCCCTGCATCGTGGGCATTGATGGATTGATGGATGAGCTTGCCGACGGTACTTTGGTGGAAATGAATGGCAGCACCGGTGTAGTGAAAGTGGTGATTGAACCCGCGACCGCGACTTGACAAGTCCTCGGAGGAAATGATGATAGACTTGTCAAGTCTACCCAATAGCTGTCCGAGGACTTGACGAGTCCGGTGGTCCCTTCCCTAATTTAGCCTGTCGCCTATGAAACACCTGCAAGCCGTAAACCTGAGTCTGATTCGCTACGCCAATTGTTGGGAAGATGCCCGGCTGCTGCTGGCCGCCCTACCCGACGCGGCTGGAAAGCGCATCAGCATCGTATCCTCGGCGGGCGATAACGCGCTGGCACTGCTCACGAAAAATCCCCAAAGCGTCACGGCTTTTGACGTGAGCAGGCCGCAGCTTTACCTGACGGAGTTGAAAAAAGCGGCATTCGCAACGCTGGATTATGAAGATTTGCTTCAATTTCTGGGCGTACGCGCAACCACGGGAGAAAAGCGGATGTCGTTCTATCAACATATCCAAAACCAGCTTTCGCCGGAAGCCAAAGCCTTTTGGGATGGGCGACCGGAAGACATCCGGAACGGCGTCAATCACAGCGGAAAATTTGAGCGGTATTTCCGCTTGTTCCGGCGCTACGGACTGCCGCTGGTGCATAGCAAAAAATCGGTTTCGCTTCTGCTTAGCCCCAAAGACGACGCAGCACAAAAAGCGTTTTACCATGCGCATTGGAATTCGGGGCGGTGGAAACTCTTAATGAACATCTTCTTCAGCAAATGGGTCATGGGCCGCGCTGGCCGCGACCCGAAATTTCTGGAACAAGTCCGCGTCCCGGTGAGCCAGTTCATCCGCCAGAAAGCCGAAGCCCACCTGCAAAGCGCTGACGCCACGCAAAACCCGTTTCTGCACTTCATTTTTACCGGAAACTACGGCGAAACCCTTCCGGAATATCTGCTTCCCCAGCATTATGAAACGATTAAAGCCAATCTGCACCGGCTCCACATCCAACAAGGTTCAGCGGATGACATCGTTGCAACTGGCGAGTCCGACGTGCTGTGCCTCTCCAATATTTTTGAGTATTTCCCGGACGCCGCGTTTTCCGGAACGGTAGCCAACTGGAAGGAAACGCTGCCTTCCGGAACACGGCTGTTGTATTGGAATTTAATGGTGCCCCGCCATTTTTCCGAAGCCGCACCCGACGCTTTTGAGCGGTTAGAATTTCCGGAAATTCCGGGCGACAATGGATTCTTTTATGCCGATTTTGTAGCCGAGCAAAAAAGATGAATCTCCTGCTGCCCCTGTTGCTTTTCGGACTGGCCTTTCTGGCGCTTTTCGGCATTGCCGAGTTGCTGTATCGTGTTTTCAAAGTCCACGCCGAATACACCCGCAAGTTTGTTCATATCGGTACGGGGTTGCTCACTTTGTTGTTTCCGCTCGTGCTGGAACACTTCTGGCAGGTCGCTATTTTGTGCGTCAGCTTTCTGGTAATCTTGCTCCTGAGCCTGCGCTTTGGCTGGTTTCCGTCTATCAACGCGGTGAAGCGCAAAACGGCCGGCAGCTGGCTTTTTGCTGTGATTGTCATCTTCGCGTTTTTGTTTTATGAGCGCGTACAGCTCCG
>JAEWBT010000142.1 GCA_023391015.1 Bacteroidota bacterium | reverse complement strand
GGATAAGAAAGTGGTTGTTATGGAACTGGACTTGCGCAAGCCGAAGATTTCGAAGTACCTACAACTACCCAACAACATTGGTTTCAGCAACTATGCGATTGGGGCGGCAACTGCCGAGCAGATCATCAAGCCCTCCGGTACAACGGAGAACCTGTTTGTGATCTCCTCCGGACCCATCCCGCCTAACCCAGCGGAACTCATTTTGGAGGAGCGGGTGGCGGATCTGTTTGCGTATTTGAAAGAGCAATTTGACTATGTTATCATGGACGTTCCGCCGGTAGGGGTAGTGATCGATGCACAATTGCTGGCACACTATGGAGATGCGACTTTATTTTTGGTTCGTCAGGATGTTACCGACAAGGCACAGCTGTCTATTCCGGAGGAGTTATTTCAACAGCGTAAGATGCCTAAAATGAGTTTGGTGGTCAACGACATCAAGCAGGAGCGCCAAGGGTATGGATATGGGTATGGGTACGGGTATGGGTATAGCGAGGATATAGATCCTAAAAAGCCTTTCTTTAAAAAGAAATTTTTCCAATCTAAATAATTATGTCCGAGAAATCCTTTTTTGTTCATCCCAGTGCTATTGTAGATCCGGGAGCCGTGATTCTACCGGGCGCTAAAATCTGGCACTTTTGTCATCTTCTTGCTGGTTGCGAGATTGGCGAAGATTGCAGCATTGGTCAAAACTGCGTGATTTTTCCGCAGGTAAAGCTGGGTAAAAACGTCAAAGTACAAAACAACGTTTCGATCTACGAAGGGGTTGTTTGCGAAGACGACGTTTTCCTAGGGCCATCTATGGTTTTCACCAATGTGCTGAACCCGCGCAGCGCCGTAAACCGCAAAGGACAATATTCCAAAACACTGGTTCGGCAAGGTGTTAGTATTGGTGCAAATGCCACAATCGTGTGTGGAACCGCGCTTGGCAAATATGCCTTTATCGGTGCCGGCGCTGTGGTGACCAAGGATGTTCCGGATTATGCACTGGTGGTAGGGAATCCCGCGCGGCAGATAGGCTGGATGAGCGAGTCTGGCCAGCGTCTGCACTTCAATAAAGCCGGAATCGCTACCTGTCCGGAAAGTAATCAACAGTATACCCTTCAAAATAATCATGTTTCCAGAATCGAAGACTAGCCCCGCGCCGGAATTAGCAAAAATTTCCGGAAAAATAGGCTTTGCCGTAGTGGGCTGCGGCCATATTGGCAAGCGCCATGCCGAGATGATTCAGCGCAATGAAGAGTCGCAGCTGCTGGCCTTAATTGATGTTAAGCCACGCGCTGACTTGGGCTTGGAGGCCTATGGCGATATACCTTTCTTTGACTCACTGGAGACCTTTCTGGCTTCTGAAATTGCCTCAGAGGTAGATGTTATAAATATCGCCTCGCCTAACGGCTATCATGCGCAACAGGCCTTGCAGTGCCTAGATGCCCGCAAGAATGTAGTTATAGAAAAACCAATTGCGCTGAGCAAGGCCGATGCTGAAAAAGTTATCTACCGCGCCTTGCAGGTGCACCGGCAGGTATTTGCTGTGATGCAAAACCGCTATTCGCCGCCTTCGGTCTGGATCAAAGAGCTGGTGGAAAGCGGAAAGCTGGGAAGGATTTTCATGGTGCAGCTGAATTGCTACTGGAACCGTGATGACCGCTATTATAAACCCGGCTCCTGGCATGGCACCAAAGACCTCGACGGTGGCACACTCTTCACTCAGTTTTCGCATTTTATCGATATTTTGTACTGGCTGTTTGGGGATATTCAGAATATCAATGTGCGGCTGGCAGATCATAACCATGCAGACCTAACTGCTTTTGAAGACAGTGGCTTTATTTCCTTCGACTTTGCCAACGGTGGTATGGGATGTATTAATTACTCGACCTCTGTGTGGGATAAAAACCTGGAAAGCAGCATGACCATTATTGCCGAAAACGGCAGTGTGAAGATTGGTGGGCAATACATGGACAAAGTAGAGTACTGCCATGTTAAAGATTATGTGATGCCGGAGCTGGCTCCTACTAACCCAGGAAACGATTACGGGCTTTATAAAGGTTCGGCGGCTAATCACCATTATGTTATCGAAAACGTGGTAGACGTGCTTCAAAACCGAGCGGCCATCACAACCAACGCGCTTGAAGGCCTCAAAGTCGTGGAGATTATTGAACGTATTTATAAGTGCTAAGAGCAGCCTTAAGATCAAAGTCGCTTGCCAATATTGGCAAACTTACCGGCGCTACGCTGATTGGACAGGTCCTTAACCTGCTGGCAGCTCCTGTATTATCGAGGCTTTACACGCCTGCCGACTTTGGAAAGCTTTCGCTCTTTCTGAGCTTCATTATGTTGGTTTCTCCCATTGCTACCTGGCGACTGGAACTATCACTTGTAAACCTGAAAGGCACTCGTGAAAAGGTAAATCTTACCCTGACCGCTTTTGGGATTTCTCTGGCTATGTCGGTGATGTGTACAGTCCTTTTTGGCGGGTTGATTTCCGGAAGTTTTTTTGGCTATGGAATACTGGACTGGTGGAATATTCCTATTGTGTTTATTACGCTGCTTTCCTTTGCTATCTTCTCTATCATGCGGTATTGGGTGTTGCAGGAGGGAAACTTCAGTACCCTGTCGGCATTGGAATTGCGCAAGAACATTGGCCGGGTAATCATTCAAGTGGGAGGCGGTTTTATAGGTCCTTCTTATATCGGCCTGATTGTTGGCGAAGCGGCCGGACGCATGCTGGGTACCAACAAGCTTTTGAAGGGCAGGGTAAAGGTGTTTAAAGCTGGTTTCCGGAATTATGACAAAAGCACTTTCCTAACAACCATTCAGCGCAACTCCGACTATTATAAATACGCTATCGTATCAACACTTATTAACAGTCTTTCTATTACGCTGCCCATTCCGTTTATAATCTCTGTATATGGAACCCAGTATGGCGGTTATTTTTCTTTGGTTCAGAAAACGCTTGCTGTTCCAATTGTTTTTATCGGCAATGCCCTGGCAGATGTTTTCCATCATAAAATGGCTTCCAAAGGAAACATAAACCGGAATTTCAACCGAACATTTCTTCTGCTGGCGGCTGTGGGTATCGGCCCAACGTTGGTTATTACTTTCTGGGGAGAAAACCTGTTTGCTGTATTGTTTGGTGCGGAGTGGCGTATTGCCGGTACAGCTGCTTCCCGCATGGCACTGTGGTCTTTTTGCAGTTTGTGCATCATACCGTTGTCGCGGATTGTATTTGTATTCAATGGCCAAAAAAGCAAGCTGTTTTATGATTTGGTTTCCCTACTGCTAAGCGTAAGCGTTTTTGCAGCTGCTTTCTATTTAAAATGGCCTTTTGTCACGTTTATAACGTGGTTAGGCTTTGCCTGGACGGTTTCCTATATCGTCTATTTCTTCGTTCTTAAGAAAATCATTCAAGCCAATACCACACGATGAATATTTTGAATGTATGGAATTTTTTTCAGGATGAACTAAAATACCATGTTCATTATTTGGGAGAACAGTTTGCCCGAAAAGGACATAAGGTTTATTTTCTTTCAACAGATAAAATAAATAAAGCTTGGCGCCCCTACTTAAAACTGCAGCATTGTCAGGCCGGTGTTGAACAATATAGCGCCTATAAAGTGTTCCGACTTCGAAGCAGAGAATTTTTCGATAAACAACTGCCAGCAGATCGCTCTGGCCTAAAAGCTTGTTTTAAAGAAGCCAACCCGGATGTTGTGCATTTTCTGGGAATTGGAAATTTTCTTACCTGGTACACTCTGCGTTATATCAGTCGTCAAAATAAGCGCATGGTGGTGGTTGCAAATGACCATTCCAATCCTACCATGCGAAAGGAAAGCCTGATAGCCCGTGTGTATCATCGCCTCAACCGGGATCTATATAAAAAGTGGGAAAAGAAGTTTCTTAAAATTATTGTTCCTAACAAGGCAACCTATCAATTTCTGCAAGAAAAATATCAGATTCCGGATGCACAAATGATGATTATCCCTTTGGGCTATGATGCTACGCATTTCAAAATTCTGGAAAACGGACGCAACAACGAAACCGAGCGTCTGGTCATCGGTTTTGCCGGTAAAATTAACCCCGAAAAGCGTGTGGCTACTTTGGTAGAAGCGATTGGCAAAAGCAAATATAAATCACAGATAGACTGCCTTATTGCTGGTTTTAAAGAAGAGGCAGACACAGAAGCTGCTGTTCTAAAAACAAGAGCGGCTTCAGTGGGTGTCCAGCTTGTTACAAAGCCGCTGCTGGATAAAACGCAACTACGGGACTTCTACAACTTTATTGATGTAGCCGTTTTCCCGGGATCTATATCTATCACTACTATCGAAGCCAACGGATGCGGCACACCCATTCTGCTCTACCGATCTATTCCAGGACTCGAAGACCGTGTAGAAAACGGCAGGGGCGTTCTTTTCGATACAGTAGAAGAACTTACCGCACAGATTGATCAGTATTTTGAGCAAAAACAGGCCGGACAAATAAATCATACCGAGATTTCCCAAAACACCTATCCCTATTCTTGGGATCATATTGCTGACAGGTATCTGGATGTCTATACAAGTCTCTTAGAAAAAACTACCACGGAATGATCAACAAGATAAGAAGAGCTTTTCTACGTTTCTACCGCTTAAAACAACTTCAGATGCGTAGCCCGGCCTTCCGGGTAGGAAAATCTTTCTTTTGCGGGCGGGGATGTTCGGTGAGCAGTAAAAATAAAATCACCGTAGGTAACAACTTCTACATGGGGAACTATTGCCACCTTGCTACGGATACTGTCATTGGTAATGACGTACTCTTTGCCTCATTTGTATCTCTGGTAGGCGGTGACCATAAGATTGACTATATAGAAGGCCCAATCCGGCTGAGCGGTCGCGATGAATTCAAAACCACGTACATCCAAGATAACGTCTGGATTGGTCACGGTGCCATTCTGATGCAGGGGGTAACCATTGGAGAAGGTGCGGTAGTCGCCTCTGGTGCAGTGGTTACCCGCGATGTGGAACCCAACGCTATCTATGGCGGTAACCCGGCGCGGCTTATTCGCTACCGGAAAAACTAATCATTTTTATCAATATAAATTTGACTATCCCTTCAGTATTTAATTTTTATAATAAAATAGATTTAAAATTTGTTTATATAAAACACGGTTTACTTTATGGGTAGGTGGATAAAATTCGACATATTTTTTCTTGTATTACTTTTGATTGGTTATCCTATCGTTGGTAGTATTCGTGTATTGTTTAATATAAATGATAATATTCTATCTCTTGTGTATAGGGCGCTATATGTAATTATGGCATTACCTATACTCTTCCGGAGAAGGCGATCACAAAATGTTTCCCCTTTAGCTTATAAAGCTATTCTTGCATTTTTTATTGTGTATTCTATAAGACTTGTATATGATTTGCTTTATAGGGAGATTCCTACTTACGGTAATCATGATTTTAGTTATTTCTTTTTTTATGCTGTATTTGCTAGTTTTATTCCTTGTCTAGCGGTAGCCAATATCGTTATACGACCGGAAGATTTACCGCTCCTAAATAGAGGGCTTTATTATGGCTTTTCGATTGTTGGAGGTGTGATGCTCTATGCGGTCTCCTCTCAATCAGGAACAGGCATTAATCAACTCTTGAGCCAGCGCACTGCTGTGCAGGATGAGGAAGGCCAAAATGTCGTTAGTGGACTACTTTTGAGCGTTTATGGTTCCGGTCTTGCTCTCTTGTCCTTTACATATTTGTTTGTGTCTAATGGTATTTTGAAAAAGGCATCAACATTAATTACATTTGTAATAGGGGCTGCTCTTTTATTATTGGGGGCCTCTCGTTTACCTGTTATCACATTACTATTAGGCATTGCCATTCAATCCTATAAGTCCAGACGTTCCTCCAAAGCACATAGTTTATTATTAGTAATAATTTTAATGTGTGGAGGGCTTTTTGTTGTGCTATCTGCTAATTTAGAACAGCTAGCCTTGTTTCAGCGATTACAAGCATTGCAGGATGAAAGTGGTCTAATTAGATTGAAAATATGGGAATCAGCACTAACCGATTTTGTAGATCATCCCTTTTTGGGTAGCCAAATGTTTGAACGTCGTATTGTCTTCCAATATCCGCATAACATTATTATAGAGATATTCATGGCTACTGGAATGGCCGGAGGTGTTTTTTTTATAATATACCTATACAAAGTCTTAAGGTACTTTTTTAAAAAATTAAATTATTCGGCTTGGCTGCCAGTCTGCATTATTTTTCTTAATTTCTTTCTTTTCGGCCTTAGCTCAGGTGCTATTTATACTTCTGTACAGTTCTGGTGCCTTTCCATGTTAGTACTGATTAACCCTCAAATCGGCACTAAAAGAAAGACTCGTTCTAATGCTTTTCCACAGCTTCATGAAGTTAACCAACGCTTAGCTTCATCTCAAAACGCCCCATGAAACAAATCATCCAGTCTTTTAAAACCGGCCAGACCATCCTCGAAGAGGTGCCCGCACCCACCGTCTCCCGCGGTCATATCCTCATCCAGACCACCCGCAGCCTTGTGTCTCTCGGCACCGAGCGCATGCTGGTAGAGTTTGGCAAGGCCAATCTCCTGCAAAAAGCCCGCGCCCAACCCGATAAGGTCAGGCAAGTGCTCGATAAGGTGAAAACCGAAGGCCTGAAACCCACGCTCGAAGCCGTCTTCAACAAGCTGGAACAACCCCTGCCGCTGGGCTATTGCAACGTGGGCCGCGTCATTGCCGTAGGCGAAGGCGTTTCGGAGTTTAAAGTAGGCGACCGCGTGGCCTCCAACGGGCAGCACGCCGAGTTTGTCTCTGTTCCCAAAAACCTCGCGGCCCGCATTCCCGACGGCGTTTCCGACGAGGAAGCCGCTTTCACCGTCATTGGCTCTATCGGCCTGCAAGGCATCCGCCTCTGCAACCCCACGCTCGGCGAAACCATTGTGGTCGTAGGGCTGGGATTGATTGGACTGCTCACCGCCGAACTCCTGGTGGCCAATGGCTGCCGCGTAGTAGGCATCGATCTCGACGCGGCCAAGGTGGAAATCGCCCGCCGCAAAGGCGTGGATGCCATCAACCCTAAAGACGGCACCGACATCGTGAACTACGTGCAGGCCCTTACCGATAACATCGGGGCCGATGGGGTCATCATCACGGCTTCGGCCAAAACCAACGACATTATTGCCCAGGCTGCCCACATGAGCCGCAAGCGGGGCCGCATTGTGCTGGTGGGCGTGATTGGCCTTGATATCAGCCGGGCCGATTTCTACGAAAAAGAACTTTCCTTTCAGGTGAGCTGCTCGTATGGTCCCGGTCGCTACGACGACGACTACGAGCGGCGCGGCAACGATTACCCCCTGCCGTTTGTGCGCTGGACGGAGAAACGCAATTTTGAGGCCATCCTCGAAGCCATCCGTTCCGGAAAGCTGGAGGTAAAATCCCTCATTACCGAGCGCGTGCCGCTGGAAGACTATGGCCGCATCTACGACAACATCAGTCAGCAAGGGTCCATTGCTTCCATCCTCGAATACCGCGAAGACGCAAAGCCCGACACGGTGGTGCCGGTTTCCGGAACGGTTTCCGGAAGTTTTGCCCCCGCTAACGACGGTATGGGCATTATCGGGGCGGGAAATTTCACCAAAATGACCATGCTGCCCGCCCTCAAGGAAGCAGGTGCCAACCTCGTATCCATTGCCTCGGCAGGCGGCGTGTCCGGAACGGCGCTGGCCAAAAAATACGGCATCGCCAACAGCACCACCGACTACAAAACCATCCTGCAAGACCCGGCGGTCGCGATGGTCCTCATCACCACCCGCCACAACCAACACGCCTCCATGACGGCGGAAAGCCTGCGGGCCGGCAAGCATGTGTTTGTGGAAAAGCCGCTGGTGATTAATGAAACCGGGCTGCAAGACGTGCTGGCCGCCTACGACGGCAAGACCACTGTGACGGTGGGCTTTAACCGCCGCTTCTCGCCGCACATCCAAAAAATGAAAAGCCTCCTGGGCAGCGCACCGATGAACGTGATTGCCACGATGAATGCCGGGGCCATTCCCGCCAATGTGTGGGTGCACGATATGCTGGTGGGCGGCGGGCGCATCATTGGCGAGGCCTGCCACTTTATGGACCTCATCACCTTCCTGACGGGCAGCCGCATCAAGGCCGTTTGTATGAACGCGATGGGCCCCGCACCGCAGGCCAATACCGACAATGCGTCTATTTTGTTGGAATACGAAAATGGCAGCACCGGGGTGATCAATTATTTCTCCAACGGCTCCAAGGCCTATTCCAAAGAGCGGGTAGAAGTGTACAGCCAGGAGCGTACCCTTATCATGGACAACTTCCGCACTACGGAAGGCTATGGTTTTAAAGGATTTACGAAGCTGAAAACCGGGTTGGATAAAGGCCACAAAGCGCAGTTTGCCCTGTTGCGCGAGCGGTTGAAGAGCGGCGGCCCGGCGCTGATTCCGTTTGACGAGATTCTCAACACCACCAAAGCGAGCCTTGCGGCCATCGAAAGCCTGCAATCGCGCTGCTGGGTAGGGGTGGGATAGAAAATAGAGAAAAGCCGCCTTCCCAAGCCGGACATCAAACCCGAAAGACAACTTTTGTCAGTTGCTGCGCTTCAAACTCCATGGGGAAAAGTGTCCGGACAGGAAACGGATATCCGTCTTAGACTCAGACAGGTAGGTGTCCGGCTAGGAAACGGATATCCGTCTTGGGCTCGGACACGTGTCCGGACACATCCCCGACTTTCGTGTTGGCCTCGGACAGGTGTCCGGATGCATTCCCGCCGCTCGTATTGGGCTCAGACACTCGCCCGGACGCAATATCACATGCGGTGATGAAAGCCATTAGCTGGTTAGTTCCGGGAATGTAAGCACGGGTAGATCAACATGTGCCCTTTACGTTTCCCAACCCCGAAGGGCTTGAATGTGAATAGCCCCGGACGCAGTCCGGGGAATAAACGATATGATGAAAAGAACCCCGGAGGGGTTCAACCCACGCAAAACACAACGCTATGCCGTACCGTCAGATTTTTTACCAAATTGTGTTCGGCACCAAACACCGGGAGCCAACCCTGCCGGAAAATGCAGAGAAAGACTTGTACCAGTATATCTACGGTGTGATTCAAAACATGGGCTGCAAGTTGTATCGCATCAATGGCATGGCCGACCATATTCACATCTTTTCGGACCTGCATCCTACCGTCCGGCTCAGCGATTTTGTGAAAAACATCAAAGTAGCCAGCAGTGTTTGGATGAAAGCACAAGGAACCTTCCCGGCGTTCCGGAATTGGCAGGAAGATTACGGGGCATTCACCTACAACCTGAAAGAAAAAGACACGGTCATCAATTATATCAAGAACCAAAAAGAGCATCACAAAACCGAAAGTTTTCTGGAGGAATACAAACGATTGTTGGCTGAAAATGGCATTGTCTTTGATGAAAAACATTTATTGTGAATCCAAAACATTTCTGCCTGTTTCCGGAAACATTTGTGGGTTCAACCCTTTCAGGGTTGTTTCCTGCTTATCTGCCTAGTCCGCCGGTTTCACCGGCGGCTATTCAAATTAAAGCCCTTTGGGCTTCCGGGCGGACGACTGGTAAGTATGACCTTACTTTATAGCATTGGCCCCTTTGGGGTGTTTGCATCATTACCTTTTATCCGCCGGTTTCGTCGGCGGCTATTCGAATTGAAGCCCTTTGGGATTCCGCCTGTACACCAGATAAGTATGGTTTTATTTGATCGCGCTTGCCCCTGTTGGGTTTGGTTCCTTTAGATTCGCCTGATCCGCCGGTTTTACCGGCGGCTATTCAAGTGAAAGGTGGAAAAGGCCTTCCCTTTACGCGCCAGGCAAAACGGTTTCATCGGCGGCTATTCAAATTGAAGCCCTTTGGGCTTCCCGATACAAAGCACAAAAGAAGCCTTACACGTGTTTAAACCCGACACTCACATTTCCCAAGCCCGAAGGGCTTAAATCTGAATAGCCCCGGATGCAATCCGGGGCAAAAAGACACAAAGGAAAAGAACCCCAAAGGGGTTCAACCCACACGGATTCATCACAATAAACACCATCTCCCAACCCCGAAGGGCTTGAATGTGAATAGCCCCGGACGCAGTCCGGGGGATAAAACGATAGTAAAGAAAAGAACCCCAAAGGGGTTCAACCCACACCTCAACCCGAAACACTTTAATTTACGCCCTTATGCTCATCGATATCATCGCCGGCGCACGACCCAACTTCATGAAGATTGCGCCCATCCTCGAAGCCATCGAAACCGCTCAAAAAGCGGGCTGGCCGCTGCAATACCGCCTGATCCACACCGGTCAGCACTATGACAAAAAGATGAGCGGCGACTTCTTTGAGCAACTCGGCATTCCCGAACCTCACCTGAACCTCGAGGCCGGCGGCGGCACGCAGGCCGAACAAACGGCGGCCATTATGATCCGCTATGAAAAGGTGCTGCTGGAGCGCCAGCCGGAGCTGCTTATTGTTGTGGGCGACGTCACCTCCACCATGGCCTGCTCTATTGCTGCCAAGAAAATCGGGAATATCAAAGTGGCCCACGTGGAAGCCGGTATCCGCAGCCACGACCTTTCTATGCCCGAAGAAATCAACCGCATGGTAACCGACGCCATTACCGATTATTTCTTTACTACCTCCGAAACGGCCAACGAAAACCTGCGCAAAGCGGGCGTTCCCGACGATCGTATTTTTTTTGTTGGAAACACCATGATCGATACGCTGCTGAAGCATCAGCCGCGCTTTGAAGCGCCGCCTGTTTGGGAAGAGCTGGGTTTGGAGAAAGGCCAGTACATCGTGATGACGCTGCACCGCCCCGGCAATGTGGACGAAGAGCAAAGCCTGAAGCGCCTGATGGATGCGATTGTAGAAGCCTCGCGGGGGCTGCCGCTGGTCTTTCCGGTGCATCCCCGCACGGCCAGGATGCTCCGCCAGATCGGCATCGAAGCACCCAACCTGCACATGATTGAGCCGCTGGGCTACCTGCAATTCAACTACCTCGTGCAGCACGCCAAGGCGGTGGTTACTGACTCTGGCGGCGTTACCGAAGAAACCACCGTGATGCACGTGCCCTGCATGACGCTGCGCGCCAACACCGAGCGCCCGGAGACCTGCACCATTGGCACCAACCGCCTGCTGGGCGTTTCTCCCGAAGCCATCGCGCCGGCCTTTGAGGAGTTATTCAACGGCAACTGGCCTACCGGAGACATCCCGGAGAAGTGGGATGGAAAAACGGCTTCCCGCATCGTGGACGATTTGATTTCCATCTTTAAGCTGGAGAAAAGCGCACCTTTGCAACATGCTTAAGAAAGTGCAGCGATCGGCCAATCTGGTGCGCAACATGGGGATGCGCTACGTGGCATTCCGGGTGAAATATGCCCTGCAAACCAAGGCCGGACTGCTGAAGAAGAAGTTTCCTACCACACCGCCGCAGGTGGCGTCTCTGTCGTTGGAAGAATGGCGGAAGAATGCTAAGCCGTTCTTTTTTGAAAGCCGTGAAGCGCTCCGCATTCCCAAGGTTCGCCACGCCGACTTAGAAAAGCGCTACGAAGAGTATAAGGCCGGAACGTTCCTGTTCTTCAACGGCGGCAAGCTGGATATTGGCGCTGATTATGACTGGGTGAAAAACCCGGACAGCGGCTTTCGCTACGACCGCAACAAGCACTGGACCGAGATTCAGGACTACGCCGCCGCTGCGGGCGACATCAAATTTGTGTGGGAGAAAAGCCGGTTTTCGTTTCTGGAAGATATTATCCGCTACGATTACCATTTTGGGCAAGACTGTGCGGCGGATGTCTTCCGGGAGATAGCCTCGTGGATTGACGCCAACCCCATTAACTGCGGACCGAACTTTAAGTGCAGTCAGGAGATTTCCCTGCGCACGCTCAACTGGATTTTCGCGCTGTATTATTACCGGAATTCCCCCGTATTGACGGAGGCTCTTTTCCGGAAAATAATGCATGTGGTGTACTGGAACATCCACCACGTGTATAACAACATCCATTTCTCGCGCATCTCCGTTCGGAATAATCACGCCATTACCGAGACCCTGACCTTGTATCTGGCGGGCCTCTTGTTTCCGGAAATGGGGGAGATTTCCAGGTGGAAAGCTGCCGGCAAGAAGTGGTTTGAAGAAGAAATTGCCTATCAGATTTACGAGGATGGCACGTTTCTGCAATTCTCCATGAACTACCATCGGGTAGTCGTGCAGTTGCTCACCTGGGCGTTGCGACTCGCCGAAATCAATGGCGAAAGCGTTGCGCCGGTGGTGAAAGCGCGCGCCGAAAAGAGCCTGCAATTCCTCTACACCTGTATGAATGCCGCCGATGGCTGGCTGCCCAACTACGGTGCCAACGACGGCGCGTTGTTTTTCCGCCTCAGCAGCGCCGATTACCGCGATTACCGTCCGCAGCTCGAAGCGCTGGCGCAGGCCTTGGGTAAAACCCTGGAGGGCTGCGAAGGATTTGGCGAAGATGCCTTGTGGTATGGATTTCCCGAAAAATCACTCCCGAAACTCCGTCTGGAAAACGACATTCATACCTTTCCAAAAGGCGGCTACTACGTGATTCGGGAAGCCGAAACGCTGACTTTTTTGCGTTGCGGGAGCCATAAAGACCGTCCCGGACAAGCCGACAACCTCCACCTTGACCTCTGGTACCAAGGGAAGAATATCCTGCTCGACGGCGGCAGCTATAAATACAACACCGACGAAGCCACGCTGCGCTATTTTATGGGCACCGCTTCGCACAACACCGTGCAGCTCGGCGATGCCGACCAAATGCAGAAAGGCGGGCGTTTCATCTGGTATTACTGGACGCAAACTGCCGGACAGCCTACGCTGAAAGAAGAAGCCGACCGCTATGTTTTTTCCGGAGCCATCCATGCGTTCCGGCATTTGGGGAAAGACATTCTCCACCGCCGCAACCTGGTGAAAAAGAAAGGAGAAGCGGTGTGGGAGATAGAAGATATTGTTGAGAATGCACCCGCCGGTGGCACTTTGCGCCAACTCTGGCACACGCCACCAGATAGTTCTTTGGAAATTATTCCGGAAACCGACGGCGTTGCGGTGGAAAAGATTCCCTGCGACGTCTCTGATTATTACGGGCAGAAGAGTCCGGCTCAGATGACGGTGATTTCCGGAAATACAGCAGTGATTCGAACCACTTTGCGGGGGTAGTCGCTGCGTTTTTGCGTTCCTGCGACAACAGAGCCTGCGCGCCATCCATACAACATGAACATCCTTCTTTTACATCAATATTTCCTCGAAGAAGACGATCCCGGTGGGTCCCGCTGGAACGAGCTGACGCGCATGTGGACCGACGCTGGTCATCAGGTGACCGTACTGGCTGGCATGATGCACGCCAACGGCAGCGAGAAACGCCCGGAATACAAAGGCCATTATTTCCGGGAAAAAATGCAGGGCGCGGTGACTGTGTGGCGCTGTCACGTATCGGAGTCCTACAACAAAAACTTTCTGGGACGGCTTTGGGGCTATTTCTCTTTTATGTTTTCGGCGCTGTGGGCCGGGCTTTTCAAGGCAAAAGGAAAATTCGATGTGGTGGTGGTAACCTCGCCGCCGCTTTTTGTGGGCGCAAGTGGCTGGCTGATTTCCGTCTTCAAGCGCATTCCGCTCGTCTTTGAAGTGCGCGACCTGTGGCCCGAATCCGCCATTGACACCGGCGTGTTGAAAAACGGCCTGATTATCAAGCTGGCGTATTGGTTTGAGAATTTCATTTACCGGAAGGCAAAACTGATCAACGTCCTCACGCCCGCTTTTTACAAGACGCTGCGCGATGTGAAAAAAGTTCCGGAAAACAAGCTGATTATGATTCCGAACGCTTCCGATTTTAGTCTTTCGGAGCGCTTGCTGGAGACATTCGATACCGCTGATTTCCGGAAATCGCATGATCTGGAAGGCCGTTTTGTGATTACGTATGTGGGGGCACATGGCGTAGCCAACCATCTGGAGCAGGTGTTGCAGGCGGGAAAAGCGCTGGAAGACACCAATGTGTTGTTTTTGCTGATCGGTCAGGGCATGGAAAAAGAGCGGTTGAAAAAGCTGGCTGCGGAAATGGACGTGAAAAACGTGCGCTTCCTCGATCCGGTGCCGAAAGCGGAGGTGTTCAAATACATTCTGGCCTCTGAAATGGGCGCTTCGGTGCTCAAAAAAGTAGACACGTTTAAAACCGTTTATTCCAACAAGACCTTCGACTACATGTCGTGCAAAAAACCCATTCTAATGGCGATCGACGGGGTGTCGCGGGAATTGGTGGAAACGGCCGGTGCAGGCAGCTACGCAGAGCCGGAAAACATTGGAGAATACAACCGCATTATCCGCCAGTACCTCCAACACCCGGAGCGTGCTGTAGCGGAGGGCATTTCCGGTTATCAGTATGCAAAAGGTAATTTTGATCGCGGCGTGCTGGCGCAGAAATACCTTTCGGCGATCCAAAACATCCTTTAAAACGCTGTGTTTTCCGGAAATTCAGCGCCTTTTTCTATGTTTTTAAAACGTTTGATAGACCTGTTGGTGAGCACCATAGCTTTCGTGCTTTTGCTGCCGGTTTTTCTGGTGTTGACGCTGCTGCTGGCCATTGCCAACGACGGCAAGCCGTTCTTTTTTCAGACGCGGCCCGGAAAAGGCGAAAAGCTTTTCCGGATTATCAAGTTTAAAACCATGAACGACAAGCGCGACGTATCCGGAAATTTGCTGCCCGATGCCGCGCGCCTGACGCCTGTGGGCCGCTTTGTGCGCAAAACCTCGCTGGACGAAATTCCGCAGTTGCTCAACGTCATCAAAGGCGATATGAGCTTGGTGGGTCCGCGACCGCTGCTGGTACAATACCTGCCGCTCTACAACGACCGGCAACGCCGCCGCCACGAAGTACGCCCTGGCATCACCGGCTGGGCGCAGGTCAATGGCCGCAATGCGATTTCCTGGGAAGAAAAATTTGAGTACGACGTTTATTACGTAGAACACCAATCGCTGGCGCTGGATCTGAAAATTATCTGGCTAACGTTCCGGAAAGTCATTAAATCAGAAGGCGTCAACTCAGCTACGGCAGCCACGATGGAAGTGTTTACCGGTTCTTCTAAATAAGAAAAATGAAAAAAATCGCAGTCATCGGCGCCGGCGGCTTTGGCCGGGAAGTCAAAATGCTGATTGATCAGATCAACGACCGGCAGCCGGCTTATGAATTTCTGGGCTATTTCGATGATGGAGTCGAAAAAGGAGCCAGCGTAAACGGATTTCCGGTTTTGGGCGGCATCGATGATTTAATGGCATTTCCGGATATCGCGATTGCGCTGGCCATTGGCAACCCGGTAACGAAAGAAAAAATCTGGCAGCGCATCCAACATTTGCCCTTGGAGCGGCCCGTCTTGAGCCATCCTTCGGTGTGGATTGGGAAAGATGAAGTAACGATTGGCGCTGGTACCCTTATCTGTGCCGGTTGTATCCTTACGGTCAATATCGAAATCGGTGAAAATGTGATTCTGAATCTGGGCTGTACTGTAGGCCATGATACCCGAATCGGCGACTTTTCATCTTTTATGCCGGGGATCAATATCTCCGGCGAAGTGGTAATCCATCCAAAAGTATACGTCGGCACGGGTGCCAAGATTATCAATCAGCTGGAAATCGGCGCGGGTACCATTATTGGTGCGGGCGCGGTCGTTTCCAAAACCATTCCGGAAAATTGCACGGCAGTAGGCATCCCGGCAAAACCCATTAAATTTCATAACTAAGCACTTCCATGAACCCTAAAATCTGGCTTTCTTCTCCGCATATGGGCGGCACAGAAGAAAAATACATTCGTGAGGCTTTTGCCGAAAACTGGATTGCGCCGCTCGGGCCCAATGTAGATGGTTTTGAAGAAGATATCCGGCAGTTTTTGGGGGGCGACGTTCATGTGGCCGCGCTCAGTTCCGGAACGGCGGCTATTCATCTTGGATTGATTTTGCTGGGTGTGCAGCCCGGCGATGAGGTAATTTGCCAGAGCATGACCTTCTCTGCATCGGCCAACCCGATTGCTTATTTGGGTGCCAAGCCGGTGTTTGTGGACAGTGAAGCCGATACCTGGAACCTCTCGCCGGAGTGGCTCGAAAAAGCGATTGAAGACCGGATGGCGAAAGGAAAAAAGCCCAAGGCGATTATCGTGGTGCACCTCTATGGGATGCCGGCGAAGATGGACGAAATCCTCCGGATTTCCGGAAAATACGGCATTCCGGTGCTCGAAGACGCTGCCGAAGCGCTGGGTTCTTCAATTGACGGGCAGATGTGCGGCACTTTTGGCGATATTGCCATCTTGTCTTTTAACGGTAATAAAATCATTACCACTTCGGGTGGCGGTGCGCTGGTGGCGCGTGATGCAGCGGTAGTCGAAAAAGCCCGCTTTCTATCCACCCAAGCCCGTGACCCTGCGCCACACTACCAGCATTCGCACATCGGCTACAACTACCGGATGAGCAATATCTGCGCCGGGATTGGGCGGGGCCAAATGGAGGTTTTGAAGGAAAGGGTAGGGCAGCGCCGGGCGATGTTTGACTGGTACATGGAAACCTTTGGGGCTACACCGGGCATTGCTTTCCAACAAGAGCCGGAAGGCTATTTTTCGAACCGCTGGCTAACCGCGCTTTTGCTCGACGAAGCGCAGACCGGCTACGACCGTGAAGCTTTGCGCCTCAAACTGGCCGAAGACAATATAGAATCGCGCCCTTTGTGGAAACCAATGCACTTGCAACCGGTTTTTGAAGGAACGCCGTTTTATGGCGACGGTACTTCGGAACAGTTGTTTCAAAACGGATTGTGTTTGCCAAGCGGCTCTAATTTATCATCGGAGGACCTCCACCGGATACAGGCTGCTTGGCCCTACGGAAAATAAGAAAATACGCCGTTATGACAAGAATTTATTTAAATCAATGTGTATAGTGCGATGATTCTTGATGGAGTGAGTTGCGTATTTATACTTAATTTTTCAGTCATCGGGCAAACTAACCACCTGATGTATACCTTATACACCTAATTTTGCAGTATAGTTAAGTAACGTAAGGAGGGCGGAAAGAAATTTACTAGAAAGTGCGTTTCCTAGAAAGTCGTTATGAGCAAAGTTGAATCTATGTTGACACGTTTACGCATCATGCCCAGGTGGTTTATCTTCTGCCTGGACCTTGTCGTAGTAGCGCTTGCGCTGTTGCTTTCCTATTGCCTGCGCTTTAATTTTGACTTTGCTGTTTTAAGTCATATTAATATTCGATTGGCATTGGCTATCGTTTTGCTGATCAATGCAATTGCTTTTCTGGGTTTTCGCAATCATATTGGAATTGTACGCTACACGGCTATTAGCGATACCCTCCGGCTCCTTCAACTGTGCTCTGTTACAAGTATTTTCTTTTGGGCAACAGGCCAAGTATTAAGCACCCATTTTTACCTGCTGTTTCCAGCCTCGGTTGTCGCTATAAATTTCTTTCTTTCTTTTTCCCTTTTGTTCGGATACCGGCTTTTGGTCCGGGCCGCCTTGCATAAGAGCCAATTTTTTCGCTCCCACATTAAACAGGCGCCTAAAGCCGTTATTTACGGCAGCAGTGCCGAAGCCGTCTTAATTGGCCAAATGTTCTACAACAGTCCTAATCCGGTTTTTCGGGTCGTCGCTTTTGTAGATGCTGACCGGGCCAAGATGCGAATTGTAGGTCTTCCGGTAGTCGCCCCGGAAGAGAAAGCGCTCAAATCGTTGGTAGAGCAGGGCGTAACCACGGTTTTATTGCCCGACTATGAATCTGGCGGAAAAAAGCTAAATGATTTCATGGACCTCGCGTTCCGGTGCGGTATTAGTAATTTCCGGAAATTACCACCTGTTCAACACTGGATGGATGGACGATTAGAGGCAGACCAGATTAAAGAAGTCCGGATTGAAGACCTGCTGGATCGTGCGCCGATTCAAATCAATAACAAAAAAGTATCGGACAGCATTAAAGGTAAGCGGGTCCTGATCACAGGTGCTGCCGGCTCTATTGGGAGCGAGTTGGTGCGGCAGATTATCAGGCTCCGGCCTTCAGCTATCGTATTGGTGGATATTGCTGAGACCCCACTTCATGAATTGTTACTGGAACTGCGGGAATTCGATGTTCCGGATTGTAATATCTACCCAATGATCGGTGATATCACAGACCGGTCGCGCATGGAGTATGTATTCGACATTTATCACCCCGAAATTGTCTTCCATGCCGCTGCTTACAAGCACGTTCCGCTTATGGAGGACAACCCTTCTATTGCTGTTTTAAACAACGTTGTCGGAACGCGAAACCTGGTGGAGCTTTCAGCGCAGAATGTTGAAACTTTTGTGTTGGTTTCGACCGATAAAGCGGTCAATCCCACCAACGTAATGGGGGCCTCCAAGCGCATTGCTGAGATTTATATGCAAAGTCTCTCGCAGGCGACGGAAAGGCTTGGAAAAGATGTTCCCAAAACAAAATTCATTACCACCCGTTTTGGCAACGTATTGGGCTCCAACGGCTCTGTCATTCCCCGTTTTAAACAACAAATTGCTGCTGGCGGGCCGGTAACGGTAACGCATCCGGACATCAATCGTTTTTTTATGACGATTGCCGAAGCCTGTCAATTGGTGATCGAAGCGAGCGTCATGGGTGAAGGCGGTGAAATATTTGTGTTTGATATGGGCGAGCCGGTGAAAATTGTGGACCTGGCCGAAAAAATGATCCGTCTTTCCGGAAAAATTCCGGGGCGCGACATTGAAATTTCATTCACCGGTCTGCGGCCAGGTGAAAAGCTCTACGAAGAAGTGCTGGCTAAAGCGGAAGAAACCCTGCCTACCTATCATAATAAAATCAAGATTGCCAGTGTGCGGCCTTATGAACTGACCACCGTGGTGGAAATGATTGATGACCTGGTGGCCAGCGCACATATGCACTATGTACTGGAAACAGTGCAGCGCATGAAGAAAATTGTTCCGGAATTCTTAAGCAAAAACTCACCTTTCGAGCGGCTTGATGTTGCAGCTAAAAGCCAAGCTAGCGCAGAGCAGGTAAATATGGCGGTGCCAGCCGAGAGTACAGTAGTTTCCGTATCCAAACGCGCAGGCGAGGTGGCCGGTTCTGTCGGTCCTTTGCCGGAAACATCTGTTGGCAAATATGAAATGAAGCTGCCGGTGGAAGAATCGACGGCTTGGGCAACGAACTCAGACCCAGAGCAGCAACCTGCCTCAACACCCAAAGAGGAATTCTTAAATCTGGAAACGGAGCCCTTTAAAGAAGCAGCTACTAATTTCACAGAAGCTGCATCCAGAAATGAATCTTCGTTGCCGGAGGAATCAACTAACAACGTTGAGTCCAATACCGGGAATGACCTGCCGGAAATGGAAGATCAAATGCCGGAAAAGACTGAGTCAGTATTTTCTGAAAGACTTCAGAGCCTTGATTTAGATGAAACACCTTTTGAAGAAGATGTGCAATCGGAATTTGGTTCGGAGGTTTTAGAAGAAATAGAAGAAAAACCTTTTGGGGAAATGCACCCGCCGGTTGCAGACATCGGTACATTGAGCGAAACGCCTTTTGAAGAAAGTCTGCAACTCGTTGCGGGTTTAGAAATGACGGCTTTTGACGAAACGGCAAAAGAAGACGAGAACGAGGCAAATAATATACTTTCAGAAGTAAATTCGGATATTGACACTACGGCTGATATGGCTCAAAAACCTGAGCCGGAAGAAAAGCCTTTGGCAGAAAGCCAGACCCATCCGGGTGAATCCTTATCTCTGGATTCCTCCATCATGGAGCCGGAAATTCCGGAAAATGCAGCCCCCAAAATCGTACTAGAGCAACTTGCTTATGAGGAAGTAATGCCCTTTGCACCAGAGCCCTTGGACATTCCCCAAAATGCCACAGTCCCGGACACCGGATCTGACGGAACCGAATCTTCGGAAGATGACGAGACCGAAACCGAACCGCCGCTGGTTGTCAAGAAAACAGTTCTTCCCCCCCCTACAAATACCCGTATCATTCAAGGTTTTGAACCTACTCAAAATCCTCAGGCAGCGCAGCCAATACTACGGGAAAAACGCTCCCGTGGTTGGCGGGCAGCCCGCTAATGCTGTAGGCACGCCCTTACTTCTAGGATTTAAATCGCAGTGTGTACATCAGGTGCGCAATATCTTTTTCAATAAAATCGGTAGCGGGTTTCAGAGAGTCTGCATTGGGCGTGGCGTCAAAGTATAAAGCACCGCGCAAGAAGTTCCGGGTACTATCGGTAGCAACAAATTGATAGGCCGAAGCCGACGCACCGCCCCATTCATAGGCCACCCCAGTTACCCCATATTCATTTTGGTAGGCATTGTCCTTCACATAATCGGCGCGCTTACTGTGGTAAAAGCTCATAAAATGGGCATCTTCCAACAGATGTGCCAAATCATCCATTCCCCGGATGCGATTGTAGGATAAATACACCGTCGCATTTAAATCCGGATACACAATATTCAGCCAATACTGGTTTTCAGGATGCTCTTTTACCAGCGCCGAATCCTGCGAGATACGAGCTGTGCGGGCATACTCAAATACATAAGGAAAGGCGCTTTGCTGAAACAACTGGTATTCATGTCGTTCGGGCAGGGTAACACGGGCATAGCCACGTGGCTTGGGAACCGGCTCTGCCGGACGGCAGGAAGCCAGGCTTAAAAATATTATAGCTATTGGAAAAATTCTCACCGTCGCAAGCTACAACGGCCCGTTAGTTTTCCGAAAAAAGCCCGCTGTTCTATCTTACTTTTGCGTCTCATTATTCCAATATTTCAAAAAACTTTTCCAGATGGAAGAAAACAACATGATGGATCAGCAGCAACTCAACATCGAGCTGACTGAAGAAATCGCGGACGGACTGTATGCTAACCTCGCGATCATCAACCACTCTTTCGCCGAGTTTGTGATGGACTTCGTAAACGTAATGCCCAACATTCCGAAGGCGAAAGTGAAAAGCCGCATCGTAATGACGCCGCAGCACGCCAAGCGCCTGATGCTGGCGCTGGTAGACAACATCAAGCGCTACGAAGCCGTGAATGGCCTGATCAAAGAAAACGGCAACATGCCTGCCGATATGCCCGTAACGTTTGGCGGCCCTGCCGGACAGGCTTAAACCCTTATTTTCTCTAAGCCTGGCGCTGCATTTTCCGGAAATCTGCTCTCCTGAAAACGCAGCGCCGGGCTTTTTTTATCTTCTGATTTTTACCCGCTCTTCCCTGTTTTGGATAAAATTCTGATTCTTGATTTTGGCTCCCAATATACCCAACTAATTGCTCGCGCTGTGCGGGAGCAGCACGTCTATTGTGAGATTCAACCCTGTACCAAACCGGTGGTTTACACCGATTCGCTTAAAGGCATTATCCTTTCCGGAAGCCCATTCTCGGTATCCGATGAAAAAGCACCAAAGCCCGATGTGACGGAAATGGCGCGCCACGTGCCGGTGCTCGGTGTGTGCTACGGCGCACAGCTCATCGCCAGCCAAAGCGGCGGCCAGGTGGGCCGATCGGCCCATCGCGAGTATGGCCGCGCACACCTGCAAAATATTTCCGGAAATAGCCCGCTTCTGACGACGATTCCGGCCCAGTCGCAGGTATGGATGAGCCATTCTGATTCCATTAAAGAATTACCGGAAGACTTTGAGGTCATTGCTACCACAGACTCCATTCCGGTAGCGGCTTTTAAAGCGCCGGCGCGCGAAGGGCTGAGGCCAGTGTATGGCAT